>JBBRJI010000706.1:0-3375 GCA_038219625.1 Pirellulales bacterium
TCCAGCGCGAAGCTAGCCGATGCGGCATGCCGTTCGTGAGTGAGCGTTGGCTGGGTGGCGCTCTGACCAACTTCCGCACCGTTCGTGACCGAATGGGACGTCTAGAAGAACTCGAGGTGATCATGAATAGCGAGAAGATCAACGAGTACTCGAAAAAGATGCAGTCGACTCTCACCCGTGAGTATCGCAAGATTTATCGCAACTTGAACGGCCTTCGCACGTTGAATCGATTGCCTGAGTGCTTGGTGATCGTCGATCCGAAGAAGGAAAAGAACGCGGTTCGTGAGGCGAAGTCGTTGGGTATCACCACTGTGGCGCTTATCGATACCGATTGCGATCCATCACAGATAGATTTGCCGATTCCGGGCAATGACGACGGTATTCGATCGATTGATTTGATCATGAAGCAATTGGCCGATGCAGTCTTGGCTGGCAAAGCAGAGAATCCTGAGTTGCTCAAGACGATGGGAAACCCTGCGAACGACCCGACCAGTGAGATGGTTGCGAAAGCCGAAGACATGGCTTAAAAAGCCGAAGACATGGCTTAGTTCGAGAAGGCAACGGGTGCTTTTTTCGATCTTCTGCGATTGCACACGAACCTTTCAACGTCCGTGTGCCATCCATCCCTCAGACATATTTTTTCGGTTGACTATCGTTATTAGGAGAGTTTGAGACATGGCAGAAATCTCTGCTGCTGCGGTTAAGGCACTGCGCGAAAGAACTGGATTGCCCCTGATGGACTGCAAAGCTGCTCTCAAGGAGGGTGGTGGCGATGAGGCTAAGGCGATCGCGATATTGAGGGAAAAGGGCATCAAGATTGGAAGCGCTCGAGCCGATCGCGAAACAGCCTTTGGTCGCTTCGGATTGTTTGCGGGGGGAGATAAACCGTCGGGCGCCATGGTCGAGCTGAAGTGCGAGAGCGCTCCGGTTGCGGGCCTTGCCGAGTTCATCCAGCTTGCCAACGATTTAGCCGAAGCGTTAGCCAAGAGCGATGCAAAGACCTCCGAAGCATTGCTCACACAGCCATCCCCTTCGAAACCGGGAATGACCGTAGGTGAGCAGCGTGACGAACTTTTCAATCGCATTCGTGAGACGTTTGTCGTAGGCCGTATGGCTCGCATAGAGGGTCCAACTGGCGGTTACAGTCACAATGCAACCACGGTGGCTGGCGTTCTGCTTTCGGTCAAGGGAAACAACGATAGCGTCTCAAAGGACATTGCGATGCATGTCGCGGCCATGCGACCGGCTGCTCTGTCTGCCAATGAACTGGACCCCGTGGCGGTGGATGCCGAGCGAGTTGTCCTACGCGAGATCGCGCTCAAAGAAGGCAAGCCAGAAGCGATTGTTGACAAGATGGTCGAGGGTCGGCTCAAGCAGTTCTTTGCGGAACGTGTTTTGCTCGAACAGCCGTTCGTTAAGGACGACAAGCAAAGCGTGGGGCAATTCGCCAAGAGCAACGGGCTTGAGGTCAACAAGTTCGTGCATTACGTTCTTGGCGAAGCCTAGTGTTCTTTGCGAAGCCTAGTGTTCTCTGCGAAGCCTAGTGCCTCCTCAAGTCTCCATTTTTGGGAAGAACCTTAGTTGTACGAGGCTCCGCGTCGTAGGAATCACGACGCGGAGCGTCGTGCAACTAAGTTTACCAACCCACGTTTTTAGCCTGGATGATGCACTAGGTTCGCGGCCGCCTCCAACTAGCCGTTCATTGAGGTTTCTGGAATGCAGACTTTCATTGAACGGTTTTTCTGTCAATCCGTGGGGAGCATCACTGGAAACTACTTTTTCTCGCCCATCGTTTTGGCTATTTCGCGAAGCAATTTCTTCATTTCTGCAAGTTCGGATTTGAGGTCCTCCATATCTTTCTTGAGGTCATCGGAGCCTTCCCTCATACGAAATACTTGCGCCCCTACCTGTGCCATTGCGGGATTCAGATTCTTCATTTGCTCCCCAAGCGACTTGATCGATTGCTCATCAAATACATATCCTCCGGTCGGAAGTGCAAGCTTAATATCTTCGAGTTCGAGATCAGCCGATTTCATTTTCTTTGGCTTCACCTTCAGCAAAACTGTCTTATCGTCACGCTTCACTTCGATCGCTACCTCGGCTTCTTTCTTACCTGCCGCTTGCAACGCGTTGGTCAACTCAGAAATCTTTGTGATCTTCGTTGCATCAACCGTTAACAAAAGGTCCCCTTCCTTGATTCCGGCCTTACTTGCCGGGGAGTCGTCGAACACAGCCTTAACCTCGAGTCCTGGCTTTGTATCGTCCCCGTCAACTGCTTCCTTATCGTCGATTTGGATGCACTGGATGCCGATCCTGAAACTCTCCCCTTTGGGATCCATAAACAACTTAGTCGTGAATACTTGTCCCGTCCCTTTCTTGTCGTCTGAGTCTTCCGAATTGCCGAGAATAACAACCGTCGCATCTTCGCTACCACTGTTTTTTGCGGTTGCCTTCATGGTCTTTTTGGCGATATCCTTGGCGACACCGCTCAGCGCCGCTTCGACCTCTTTCAGAATCTTAGTTTTGATTTCCTCTGACACTCCAGATTTTTCCAATTCCTTGGCGACTTTGTCTCGAATACTTTTGGCATCGTGATCGTCGCCTGCTTTGGTCAAAACGACATTAAGATTGCGTTTGGCTTTCGGAGCATCCTGGGCATGCAACGAGATCGCGTTGCCTGCAAACATAGATGCCACGCAAGGTACTATGAACCATTCCAGTCGAGTCTTCATTTTCAATTCCTTTTCATTGGTTAAACAGACACAAAACTTCTTTGGCCGAGTGTCAAACACACTGACGTATTTACTTCCGGCCAATTTCAAGAGGAGCGCGAAGCGATCGCAATTCGGTTAATGTGCGGGCGATTTTTGCGAATGCGGCACTTGTTTTTCAGAGCCCGTAAGGCCTTACCCCAACATGCTTAACCGGTACGACGATGTTGCGTCCATCATTCAATTTGCCGGTATAGTATTCGGGCCTGACGTCTAGTTCGTATCCTTCGCGGCGCAGTCGTTGATTGATTTTCGCGATTTCATATGTTTCTTTTGCAAGGAACAGGTCATGGCCTGCCTCCTTCATATCGTAAACGGGTATTTCCGACTTTTCCTGGTTAGGCCCTGAAACAAGCATTTTCATATCGGGCTCATAAGTACTGAACGCTGGGGAGAGCAAATCGACAGATTCTTGACTGCTGGTGGCCCGCGACGCAAGAGGTTGTTGCGGTACATTGTACGAGCTGCTCCATCTGGGCAGAAACGAGCCGCCGTAGATGCCTACTCCGAGCAAAAAGCTTGCAGCCAATGCCGGCATCCAAGGAATCGCATTTCTGTCGGTAACAGTATTTCCTGCGAGATTAGTCAAAGACGGCACCCGAGA
>JBBRJI010000707.1:0-3358 GCA_038219625.1 Pirellulales bacterium
TGCAAGCTGCTTCTTTCGAAAACACTCCGATGCCGATTTTGTCGTGGATCAAAAACGCACCGTTGAACCCGAGAAGGTCTACCAAAAAAAACACGGTTAGAAAATGCCTGAGCTCCCAGAAGTCGAGACCATGCGCCGTGGCCTACTGCCGACCATCGGAGGTGTCATCTCCGCAATCACAGAGCCGAGCATACCCTACCGACCGATCAAGATAGAACCAGGGATTGAGCAGTTCCGTAAGCGGGCATTGGGCGCCACCGTAGTCGCTGTTGACCGAGTCGCAAAGCGTGTTTTAGTAAGACTTTGCACGGGTGACTCGATCGTAATGCAACCGAAAATGGCTGGAATCGCCATGGTCTCCTCTCCGCCTACCGATCAACATACCAGAATGGTTTTTGATTTGGCAGGGGCCGCCGTGGACCATTTTCTGTATTGGGATCGACGTGGCCTGGGGACGGTTTGTCTATGGACACAAGAACAAATTGCAGAACACCTTGGTCCACTTAAACTCGGTCCAGACGCCTCGATCGTCGACCAGATTACATTCTTGGATCGTTTTGGCCATATCGACCGAGAAGTCAAGGTTGCACTGCTAGACCAACGCGTTGTCTGCGGAATTGGCAACCTATACGCGGCTGAAATTCTCCACGCGGCTAAAGTTCATCCCTCCGCCCGTTGCAGCCAACTCAATAAATCGACTTGGAAACGCATTCACCGCGAAACCATTCGCATCCTGTGCGAAGCCATTGAAAAGGAAGGATCCACATTGAGCGACGGCACCTACCGCAACGCCATCAACGGCGAAGGACGTTTCCAAAACCAACATCGCGTTTACGACCGGGCCGACGAAACTTGCATAACCTGTCGAAAGGGTACCATTCAACGCATCGTTCAAGCCCAACGCAGCACCTTCTTCTGCCCAAGATGCCAGAAGGAGGCCTAAAGCTTAAAGCTTAAAGCTTAAGGCGTAAGGCTTAAGGCGTAAGGCGTAAGATTTCAAACTTCAAACTTCAAACGTCAAACTTCATC
Organism: Pirellulales bacterium; assembly: GCA_038219625.1. Classification (GTDB taxonomy): domain Bacteria; phylum Planctomycetota; class Planctomycetia; order Pirellulales; family Pirellulaceae; genus JBKCUI01. The sequence goes on from JBBRJI010000707.1 coordinate 1,030, forward strand.
GTGCTAAAATCCTGTCATTGCTGTGGCCTAATTCATCAGGTTTCTCCGCTGCGCTCCAATGAGCGGGCGCAATGCACTCGATGTGATAGTGTCATCGATCAATCCAAGAATCATCAGCGTTCACAAGGACGCACTGCGGCTGCCGCCGTCGCTGCGATGGTGCTTTTTCCGGCTGCGGTATTGCTCCCTATTCTTGAGATCGAGCAGCTTGGGCATCATCATCGCAGTAGCATTTTTGGCGGTATCATTGACCTATACCAAGCCGGAAGCACACTCGTGGCGACGGTGATATTGCTCTTTTCCATCCTATTGCCCCTGTTGAAAATCCTTGCTTTGATCGAGCTGAGTTGGCTATGCTCTATGCAGCAGCGCTATCGAGCATGGACCTACCGTTGGATGGAACAGATCGGCAAGTGGAGTATGATGGACGTCATGCTGCTGGCTTTGTTGGTCATGATGATCAAACTAAGCGGAGTGGTGCAATTCCATTTTGGCCCAGCCATGATCGCCTTCGTGTTGTGTGTCTCGATGAGTATGATATCGGCGATTTGTTTCGATCCGCACGCTATTTGGGAAGCGCCATGAGCGATCCAACTCCATCCACCGACGCACCTGAGTTGCCAGCATCGATTGACGCTGGTGTTCCATTTCCAATAGCCAAAGTCAGGAGTTTGACAGAAGTGTCTGCCGGATTCCGATCACGACTTTGGTGGTTGACCGTGTTGTGCCTGTTTGTCAGTCTTGGACTCTTTTGGTATTCCGAGCAAGGCAGCGGCGAGTTAATAGCGATCGACTTCAGCGATAGCTATGGTCTCAAACCAGAGGATCGTTTGAAGTATCATGGTGTAGAGATTGGCTCCGTCGAGAAGATCGAGCTGAATCGTGATCGGGATGGTGTTTTGGTGCACGTGCGAATGACCCCGCAATCTCGAAGCATGGCCGGAGAAGGCGCGAGGTTTTGGATTGTTCGTCCGTTGGTCTCCTTGGATTCCATCCAAGGTCTCGATACCATCCTAGGCGCCAAGTACTTGGCCATTGAGCCTTCGCCTACCGGTGCGAAATCCGCGGCTCATTTCAAAGGTTTAGAATCGCCGCCAATGGTTACGCCGCGCGACGGTTCCCTCGAAATCACGTTGGATGCGAACACGCGCGGAGGCCTCGAAAGCAATGCCCCCATTTTATACCGCGGGTTCCGGATTGGACGGGTGCTTCAAGTTGGTTTTGCAAGCGATGCAAGGACGGTTCAAGCCAGATGCGCCATCGATTCTGAGTATCGAGATTTGGTTCGCCGGAACAGCAAGTTTTGGAATCGAAGTGGTTGGCGCTTGGACATTGGTTTGACGGGGATAAAACTAGACGCAGATACCCTCGCTCAGATGTTATCTGGCGGTATCGAGATGGCAACACCCACCGAACCTGACCGAAATGTAAGTACAGGGCATCGTTTTAAGCTTTATGAAAAGGCCGAAGCGGACTGGAACACTTGGCAGCCTTCGCTAGCGCACGGCGAAGCTTGGAATCGTGTCGCCGCCAAAATGCCTCAGCCAGTTCGGTTGGCGTTGCGCTGGCAAGAACGATCGTTTGGTTTTCGCAAGAACCAGCAACGACTTGGTTGGTGTTTGCCGCTGGACGATGGTAGCGTCCTGTGTCTTACGGAGCAGATTATTGCACCCACGTCGGCATTGCCGAATTCCACGCTGCATGAACTGGCTGGACTATCGCTCGCGTCCAACAAAGTGAGTATTCCACTCGGGCCGACCCCAGAGAATGGACCCACCGCAACCGTAGGCCGTTTCTCGATTTCTGAGCCCTTTCCCCCGGAAGTGATACGCTGGCTGAAAAGCATGGTCGCAAGCAAACTCCCGGATCAAGTTTGTGACGCATTCCTGTCCCATCCCGATCCTTCGAGCGTATTAGCAATCGATGCCGCCCGATTGAGTGTCGGCGAATCAGGTTGGATAGTGGATGACTTGGTTGCTATCGATCGCGACTACCACGGAATCCCAGTTGTATCGGCAGCAACTTCTCAGGTTATTGGATTCTTATCGATAAGCAAAAACGCGCGAGTCATCGTCAGCCCGTGACTTTCGATGAAAGCAATTCCTTTACGTTGTCTGCGTCTTTGAGCGGGCAGCTTACACGGATCAGCTTCGGTCTGGCCAGGGCTATAGCGATCTCAAAGCGACGTATTCGATCTGTCTGCTGATGCGGAATTTGTGGGATAACGATCAACTTCATCAACAGTTTCAATTGGTGGACAGACAGAGCGGCAGGGTTCTGGGCGATTCGATCGAGATTCACACGGTCGAGCTTGCCAAGTACAATGGAC
>JBBRJI010000708.1:0-3355 GCA_038219625.1 Pirellulales bacterium
GCCATCGTCGGTGGCGTGATGGCCATCCTGATGATCGCTTACTCTGGGCGTTGGAAGAAACATTTCCAGCAATTCAATATGCTCGTCGGTGAATTTGTAGAAGTTCGTGACTCAGAGGCACTCTTCCAACGAGCCGCGGAACGCAAGCCACGCATGTACTTGCTCCCCTATGGTGTACCTATGACCATCGCAGCACTTGGATACTTTGCTTTCCAGGGCATGTATCTCTAAACTGCGGTTATACGAACCTTCTCAATCGCGTTCCAACCATATCCGCCTGGGTTCCAAAACAACCGACCATCCATCGGTTGTGTTCGACCGAACGCGTCGACCGCACGGATCCAAATGGAATGCTCTCCCTTTTCAAAGGTCGCACTGGAAGTCCACTCGCGAAATGCGTACGGACCAGCGGACGCTGATAAACGACTCGAGTTCCAACTCGCACCTTGATCCTGCGACCACTCCACCGAAATCAAATCGGCCGAGCCATCGTTCCAAGCGACGCCCCGAAGATCGATTTTCTTTCCTGCCGCAATCATCGAACCGTCTTCCGGTGCAAAGATTCGACTGTTGATCTTCATGTCAAAGTTGGGATCGCTGTTCTCAAATGTATACTCAACGGGAGCACCTGGTTCGATCCGTTGCTTGGGTGTTCGATAATCCGGCAACTGGAAAAAGTTCACTGTCTCGGAGGCTTCCAACCGAAACTTGGTCAACCACTTTACTTGTACGTTGCCGTAGTAGCCCGGAATGATCAATCGAAGTGGTCCACCATGGACCGCTGGCAATGCAACTCCGTTCAGCTCCGTGGCAAGAATTCCCCGTGAAATTGCGACATCGAGCGGAATGCTCTTTTCGTAGTCGATTTGGTCTTTCTTTTCAGGTTGATCGGCCCCTTCGGCGGTCAAGTACTTTGCTTCCTTTAAAGCGGTTACGCCGGTCGCTTTCAAAAAATCGGAAATACGTACTCCAGCGAAGCGGACATTGCCAATCCCACCCTTATTCCAGGGCGTCCCTTTGATCGGCGAAAGTTTGCTGAACTGAAACCGAAAGTTGCCAGAACACTGCAAGACCATCTCGACTTCTGTCTTAGCCATCTTGGCGAGTTCCGTCAGCGGAAAACGTGTTGGCTTGTCTACAAGACCAGTGATTTCTAGTTCACCCGTCATCGGCCTAGATTGCATGTCCTCCAATTGTTTGGCGCCATGGTGATTGCGGACAAACAAGTAAGACGATGGAGTGATGCGATTCGCTGCCAAAAGACTATCCGGTGTCTCAAGCACCAACGGGTCGGCAGTAATCAGCTTTAGACCGACGTCTTTGCCTACTGGAACCGATTGTGACTGCACCGCCACTGCGTTCGAAACGTGATGCACTGCGAGGCTTGCCGCCGCGCTGGTTGCAAGAAAATTACGTCGATCCATTGGGACGCGCTGACTTTGGTAAGGCGGTGTGTAAGGCGATGTGTAGTGAAAAACCGAAACTTTCGCTGGTCAAGGGAAAGTTGTCCAGTCTTTTAGGCGCGGGGCAGTTCGAAATCTATCTATAAACTGTGTGGCACGCTCTGAGGTACGAAGGGCGTGGTGAATCGCTAGAGTCATTTGCCACACTTCCCACGCCCATCGCTAATCGCTTTGGGCGTGCCACGCAGTGGGGGATTCACGATCTGCGAAGCTACTTGAGAGGCCAAGCGTCAAGCCATTCCAGTTTCGTCTGAGTTGTCTTGTAGTCGCGCAAAAGGCGTTCGTGCATGTCGAGCAAATGCCCAGCCCCGTAAAAAATGGCCAACTTCTTCTTGCCGCTCCTCATTTCCTTTTCCATAACTTGAAATGCCTTAGTGTTCCGTTCCGTCAGCAATGTACTCTTTCCATCCTTGTGAGCCATGCCCGCCATTTGGCTATCCATCGATTCAAATTGGTCGGCCATCACACGTCGTAGCTTCATCGTATCTTTGGCCAAAATGGCGAGCAGCATCTCCGACTGCTGAGCCTCCCCCTTCTTGCTGTTTTGGGCAGCCAAGCCGGCACCCATCATTCGGGCAAACAATCCTAAGAAGCTGTCGCCTCGTTGCTTCATGTCCTCGACAAAATCCTCACCGCTTATGTCTGCATGAACGAAATTTGCGGGACTGTAATCTACTTCGTCGAGTTGAAACTTAAGATCCAAAAAGTCCTTCATGCCTGTTTGCAATGCACCCACCGGATTGATGCCACCACGTTCGGCTCGCTTATTGGGCTTATTGGCAGAGGGATCCGCTACCAGTTCATACAACATGGCATCGTAGGTCTTAAACCGCTTGTTCAATTCCCGGTAGTACTCTTTTGAGCCGACATGCACTGCTCCAATAAGATCGACGTACGCGCCCTTGAACTCCCCCTCATCGAAAGAATAGCGTGCGATCGCAACCTGAAGCGATTCGGGTTCCCCGCCGGCGGATTTCTTAATTCGCAAAAAGGTCGTTCGGTCCTCGTTCTTGTCCGCTTGGACCGCATTGGAAGTCGGCGCTGGTTTCGCCTTAGGAGTCTTTTCCTGCGCCAGGCTCGCGGTCGATGGATCGAATATCCAGGCAATCGCAATGACGCCAACGAGTTTCAGGAAGCTAACTATTCTCATTTGTTCGCAACTGTTTCGCATTAAAGGGAAAAAAACCTTCGGGTGTCGCAAGGTCGCCATTCGCTGCGAGGCCTTGATTTTACTATTGTCGCCTTTCGCACCGCGAAAGATGCGCCACGCTAACGCACTTTTGCGGAGCAAAAGGCGACAGAGTTTTGCACCTCGCGAATAAATTCACAGTCGCTCCGCGAAAGATGCGATTCCTGCGAAGAACGAACTGCGATCAACCAAAATATATCCGAAATCCGCAAAACCGGCTAGAAAAGAAGATAAACCACTTGCTTTTTTTGACATAGCGCCAATAATTGACATCATGGTCAAATTAACTAGAAAACAAAAAGAAATGGAATTCAGAACTTCGGAGATACTCCGCGTGTCGCGGCAGATCCTAATCGCTGAGGGGTTCCAAGGGCTGAGTATGGATAGGGTTGCCTCGCAAATGGAATACGCGAAAGGGACGATGTACAATCATTTTCCGAACAAGGAAGAAATCGTACTCGCCCTAGCCGTGGAATCGATGACGCTGCGGCGTAATCTGTTCGAACAGTCGGCAATCGTAACGGGGCCCGCTCGATTTAGGATGATGGCCTTGGGGGCCGCTTGCGAATTCTTTACCCAACATTGCACCGACGACTTCCTGGTCGAGCAGTGCATTCGGAATCAGAGTATTTGGGATAAGTCCTCGGAACAACGCCAAAATCTGATCCGCCAATGCGAAGGGGAATGCATGGGGATTGTCGCA
>JBBRJI010000709.1:0-3354 GCA_038219625.1 Pirellulales bacterium
ATGGTTCGCAGTCTGGATTGTTGGCTGGGTCACGTACCTGGTTCTGACCGGGTCCGCGATGTTCAAGTCAGATGATCTTGTGATTCTTCAGCAACGATGGCTTTTGATATCTCCTTATCACGTTTTGGGGCATCTTCAAGAAGAGATATTTGGTTTATTGCCGGAGAACCAACATCAAATGGCGCCATGGATTCTTTGCGGGGCGGTCAGTCTAGTTGGGTTTGGCGTTGCTCGTTGGCGTGTCGCAAGAATTTTAAAGGTTTAGTCGTGGATGCCGCTCAACCCATTATCGAATTGAACCACACGACCCGATTGTACGGCAATGTGATTGGGGTCAACGATCTAAACGTTGAACTACCCAAGGGTGCGTATGGCTTGGTAGGCCCTAATGGAGCTGGGAAATCGACGCTGATCGGATTGATCACAGGAGCCCTTCGGCCAACCCTCGGATCGGTTCGTGTTTTTGGCGAGGATCCCTACGCGAATTCCAGAGTCCTTAAAAACATCGGCTTATGTCCTGCAAGCGACATTTTGCTGCCAGGCGTCACTGCCCGACTATGGATCGAGCAACTGCTAGCCCTGAGTGGTTGGAGCCCTCGAGATGCACGTACGAGAACCTGCGAGGTTTTAGAACGGGTCGGGATCCAAGAAGCCATGGATCGCCCGATCAACACCTACTCGCTCGGGATGCGCCAACGCTGCAAACTTGCCCAAGCAATCGCTACGGAACCTCAACTGCTGATTTTGGACGAACCATTCAATGGTTTGGACCCTATTGGGCGACACCAAATGACAGAACTCTTAGTCGAGTGGGCAAATTGCGGTCGTAGCTTGCTGCTTGCAAGCCATGTATTGCATGAAGTGGAGCAAGTGACCGATTCGTTCATTCTCATTTACGGAGGCAGGCTACTAGCGTCGGGAACGGCTGGTGAACTGCGTGGAATGTTGGCAGATCTGCCGCAGGAGCTATCGATTGTTAGCCCGCAAGTCAGAGAATTAGCAGCTAGGCTCGCCAATCAATTATGGGTGGAATCGCTTCGTATCGAGCACGTTGAGAATCGCGCCATTGTAGCGGTTCATAAACCGCTGGAACTCTATGCTGCGTTGGCTGAATGGTCCACCGAAGGAATCCAGATTGATCAATTGCTGGGGGCCGAAGGGGATATGCAATCGCTGTTCAAATTGCTTGTTTCACGACATCGCGGCAGCCGAGCCAAGATTTCCTAGGTCCGCATCTACTTCGCCGGCTCTTTGGCAGATCGGATCTTAGTCATTGAGACTTGATTGCCAACCTCGTTGAAGACGGCTTCGGTCATCAATTCACGCATTAACAACACGCCTCTGCCGCGAGGTTTGTCCAGCCGCTCCTCGGAAGTGGGGTCCGCCACGTTTCGATGATCGAATCCTGCCCCTTCGTCGGAAATAACCATAGTGACTTTTTCGCGCGTCACATGAAATTCCATCCGCACCAATTTGTCAGGATCGCGTCGGTTGCCATGTTCGATAGCGTTGACAACCGCTTCTTCGATTGCCATCTGAATTCGAAAGACATCCATACCTACCCAGCCTGCTGCCTCAAGTGCCGTCACGAGTTCTTCGATTGCGGCGTGCCCCACTTCCAAGTCGCTAGGCAAAAACTTATCGAAAAACCAATATTCTTGAACAGTCGTCATGCTTGTCTCAAGTGTCTTGCCTAAAGCTTAAACGCTTCGATTGCTTCTTCTTCCGTCTTTCGTAGGTCGAAAACGCGGTCCAAACGAGTAATGGTGAAGACTTCCTTGATTTCCGCACGCAAGCAGCACAACTTCAAACGGCCCGCGGCCGCCTTGACCTTGGTGTTTAACGAAATCAGCTTGTTGAGAGCGGCACTGGACATGAACTCCACTCCGTCGAAATTCAACAGTATCTTGTTCAGCTTATCGACAGTCGCCAGAGAATTCAACTCTTCACCGAGCTGTTCAATACTGCCGGAGTCAACGATCTTCTTGTCGACAAATCGAACAACACTTACACCGCTATTGTCGGAAACAGTAATTCGCCTATGAGTCGCCATTTCGATACTCTACCTCAAACCCTGTGTGAAAAAAGTACCCACTCGCTGTTAACTGCGGATTAGAACCAGCCAACTCGCAGTTTCTCTAGATTAAACCAACCCGAAGGAACGAGCAATGAACGTTGCGGGTTGGCGGCCAAACGAATTCAAGAATTCTGAAAAAGCCACTTTTTACTTTACTTTGATCGGGATAGCCTGCGGATTGCCAATTCCCTTCTGCTGTTGATTCATGGTTGGGAACGCCGACTTGCTCTTTCCGCTCGACATTGGCTCTGAAATCTGCACACCCGCAAGCATGGCCAACAGGAATGTCACGGTAAAATACATCGCGTAGTGAAGCAGTGCTTGGCCAAAAGCTAAGTCCATGGCGACCAACGATCCCAGGGAGCCTACGACGAACATAATCCCTAAATAGATTGCGAACTGAACCGCATCGACATCCGCCAACGTTTTGTTTCCAAAGTAGATTGCCAAGAACCAATAGAGCCCCCATGTAACGGCGAAAATCAAAGCACAAACGCCCACCCGAGCCGATCGCTCCTTCCCCGAATACTCTTCTAACTCGTCGTCATGAAAAAAGGAATATCCGACCCACGCCAACGGAAATGCGAGCGCGAGGATTCCGACCGCCAGTAACAAGGTCGGTGGCTCAGTAAATTGGCGAGCGAAAATGGCAAAGCCCAGCGATAAAACGGCTAGGACTCCAGCCACAATCAATTCGCGTGTGGAAAGTTTGAATTCTGCTCTCTTCAACGGCTTGAGAACAGAAACTCCCTTGGAATCTTTGGGACCTATTTCAGGCGCGTGGATGACCACTTCCTGAGACTTGTCCGGAACCATCAAGTCCTTTTTGCATTTGGGGCAAGGGCCCTTCTTGCCAGCGTATTTATCGCTAACCGTGAATCGAGATAGGCAGCCGGGGCAGGTTACTGAGATTGGCATAAGGGCTTTTCAAGGGATGCACGGTGTGGCCACGCGATCGAAGCCATACAACTAGTTAAACGCACAAGTTTATAGTTAAGCAGTCCGCGACGAGACTTGCAATAAGGCGACCGGCAAGAGTTTTGTCGCCGAAGCACAGCCAGGAAAGTGGCCTTCATACGCAATCGGACATTAGCGCCTCTAATGCAATGGCGACTCGACATGGATGATTAGGCGAGCGGCAGACAGAAAACTACCAGGCCAGGCCACCGTGTGGCACGCCCAAAGCGATTAGCGCGATTAGCGACGGGCGTGGGAAGTGTGGCAAATGACTCTAACGATTCTCCACGCCCTTCGTACCTCAGAGCGTGCCACACAGT
>JBBRJI010000710.1:0-3336 GCA_038219625.1 Pirellulales bacterium
AGAAGCAGACGCGATTTCTGCCTCCGTCGCCGGACGACTGAGGACACGCAAGAACAACTCATTGATCAATTCCGCATCGTTGGGAAATTGCTTCACGAGTTGACCGATCGAGTTGGCTTCATCGGAGATAGCGGACCCAAGCGTAGGACCACTCACCAGCGCCATGACCGACCCAAGCCGCAATTCGCTCGATCTTTCGCACTCGCAAGCGCTTTCACGTGGCGGTCTGCCAAGATTGGTCAGAAACCCATCTTTCAAACCAGACTCAGCATCGGAAAGGGACGCAGCACGTGCGCCAGGCGGCATCCCAGGCAGTTTCGAAACGGAACCAGTGACCTGGTGGATGGCGTCATACAAAACCTCTGCAGGCAATCTTCTAGGTAAGGCATGCGAGTAATTGCGGTCATCGTCCGCATTCCATTTGTTGGATTCCATTGAAAGCTGATAGATCTTCGAACGGCAAATCGTTCTCACCAGATGGCGCACGTCAAAATTATGCCCTACAAAGTCCTTTTCCAAGTACTCAACCAATTCGGGAATGCTTGCCGGGTTTCCAGCACGGATATCATCGATCGGTTCAATGAGTCCTTTACCCAGCAAATAGCCCCACATTCGGTTGACGTAGCTGCGTGCGAAATAGGGGTTCTTTGGACTGGTAAGCCAAGCCCCAAACTGCTTGCGGCGAGACGCATCTGCCTCGACCGTGTGCTCGGCCTGGAAAGGGAACTTCGGTGCAACAACTTGTTGCGTCTTTTGATGTTTCATTTCAGCGGTGCCAGCATCGGACACTTCTTCGTACAGTGGTTTTGCGCCTTCGACGGCGGTACCACCGATGGTCTTGTCGCCCGATTCACTGTCCTTTTTCAACGAGACTTGCGAAAAGAAGGCGGCAGTTTGGTAATACTGATCCTGGGTCCATCGTTCAAAAGGATGGTCGTGGCACTTGTTGCAGTTGAACCGAACTCCGAGAAACAGGTGGGTGGTATTTTCAAGGGTATCCTCTGGGGTTCGCAAGATCTTGTAGTACGAAGCCGCCGGGTTTTCTCGATTGGAGCCGGATGCCGTAACGATCTCGTGCACGAACTTGTCATAGGGCTTGTTGCTCGCCACACTTTCACGGATCCATTCTCGGAATTTCGTTGCCCCTTCTTTGCCCAAGAACTTGGAGTTGACCTGAAGTAAATCGGACCACTTGCTTGTCCAGTGGTCAACGAACGCATCGCTGGCGATCAATTCGTCAATGAGTTTTTCACGCTTTTCTTGTGTAGGCATAGGGTCGGCGAGAAACGCTTTCACTTGGTCTGCGGTGGGAGGTAACCCTGAAAGGTCGAGCGTCACGCGTCTCAAGAAGTCGGCGTCGCTGCAAATCGTCGAAGGCTTTATTTTCATACGATCCCATTTTGCGGCCACAATAGAATCGATGGGGTTTTCCGAGGTCGTTGGCTGCCAATCGAAACCAGATCGGTCCCCCATGACGGTGAGCATGGTGGCAGAATAAGCGCCCTCGTAGCGGGCCAATATTGGGGCTTCACCTCGGCGCAGGGCTTGGATACGCCCACCTTCGATCACGGCTGCAACTTCGGCATTGCCAGTTTCAATGTAGGCTTCACGAGTCACATCGCGTGTTTTTCCGTCCGGATAGGTAGCTACAACGCGAAGTTGTTGAACCGCTCCTGGCATGGGCGCAATTGGATTCAATGGGGAAAGTTCTATGCGAGCAACTTTGGTGTTGGTTGCATCTATTTTGGCGCCTTCTGCAATCCACTGACGAATGACTAGCGCATGGTTATCGCCGACCTCGAACAATTTGCCCCCGACGTGCGCCACCAAACCCAGTGGCTTGGTCATGATGAGACTATCGGTTGGTGAGGAGGGATTGATGCGTCGGCCAGCCAAGTCGTCGGCCAATGCCCTTACGTCGTAGATGGGGTCGTATCCACGCAGAGACAACTTAAAACCGCCCTTGCCAGCTTGAGCTCCGTGACAAGTACCGGAATTGCAGCCGACGCGCGAGAGGACTGGGTTGACATCCCGAACGAAGTCCATGGGTTTCTTAGCATCCATCGCAACGGTAACCGGCAGCGTCTTTTTGTGGCCGCCGATTTGGACTTCGATATTGCAAGTTCCATTTTCAAGTGGTTGGACCCATCCGCGTTTCGAAAGCCATACATTCGGCGACGAAGCCGTGAGCGAGGCGACGCGGGTGGCATCGTGCACTTCGCCATTTTCCAACGTTGCTGAAACCGTTATCTGAGCCGAAGCATTCCAAGCATCGAGCTCGAGCGACGCGGGTTGGACATCGATGGCCACAACACGCGAGATCAAAAAGCTGTCAACTTCTTTAAGGAATTCATCGGACGCTCTCTCCGTAGAATGTGCGGCGGCTAGCTCCGTCAAGCGTTTCGTTCGAAGCTCGGCAATCAAGCCAGCATCGGCGGCGACGGTAGTTGAGCTGGGTGTCGCATCGATATCGAAGACAGACTCACTATTAGCGCAGTTCCAGAGGCGAAGTCGTCCGTCGGAACCGCCAGCTGCAAGCCGGCCGTTGGAATCCAAAGCGATCGCGTAAATGGCCGCAGTCGGTATTGTCCAAGTAGCGATGACCTTGGGCTGTGCTGTAACATAGTCCGCCAGTTTCTTTTTCTCGTCCGGTTTGAGGGAGGCAACCCGCTTGGCTTGGATGGCTTTGATCTCTGCTGGAAGTTCCGCATCCACATCGTAGGACCAGACTTTGATCGTGCTTTGGTTGTCTAAGGTTGAGGCGGCAGCCAGATACCGACCGTCTGGACTAATCGTTACGCTGAAGATTCTTCCCGGCAACGTATCCAATTGTCGGATCAGATTGGCATCGTCTCCAATCACTCGTGCCGTCTGCCGAAAGACGCGATAGATCTTCGGGGTCCCGTCCGCACCACCTACCAAAATTTCGTTCCGCAATGGATGACTCGCAAGGGACTGAACTCCTCCTCGCAGAGCGCCTGGAGTGATCGAAGTAATGTTGTCCACGAACCGTTCTGTTTCTACCTCGATCAACTTCACTGTCATGTCGCGGCTTGCAGAAATGAGGTGCTTGCCGTCAGGAGTGAACACGGTCGCGCGAGGCCAATCCTCATGTGCTCGCTGATAGAGTTTTTGCTCACCATTTAGATTGACTGCGCGAACTGTATTGTCTGACATTCCGAACGAGATCAATGTCGAGTCAGGAGACCAATTCACTCCAAAGAGAGTATCGCTGCCAAGTGGCAGGCTGAGTTCAAGCTGGTTCGTTTCAACATTCCAGAGTTGCAATTCGCCACTCACACCTTGTTCGCCAGCTCCTACTGCTAGCCACTTGCC
>JBBRJI010000711.1:0-3317 GCA_038219625.1 Pirellulales bacterium
GTCGGCCTGAAAGGCCGGAGAGGGGTTGCATCACACTGGTAGTTTTCAATCTGCCGCTCGCCTAATCTTTTTACGTGATATGGCTAATTCTCAGTCCGCTGTTGGGCGAACAACCACTGATAAAAATCTGGGTTGGCGTAGGTTGCAGTCCAGCTGTCATGCTGTACGCCGGGGTACTCCGTGTACTTGACGGGCGAGCCAACAGCCTTGAGTGCGTCGACCATTTCGCGAGACCGAGTCACCTTGACCACCGGGTCCGCTTCGCCATGGAAACACCAGATTGGCAGCCTGGCAAACCGGGTGACCATCTTGGGGTCACCACCGCCGCAAATCGGTGCCGCGGCTGCAAAAAACCTTTCGTACCTAGCGATTGCGTCCCAGGTCCCATAGCCTCCCATCGATAGGCCGGTGATGTAGATTCGGCTTTTATCGACGCCAGCCGACTCGACCATCTCGTCTATCAGCTCCTTGACGGACTGCATGGATTGGCTAGCGTTTTCAGGTTGCTCGCTGGCTGCTTGGGACCAATCGACGTCGGACCACTTTTGTTCCTTCGGGCATTGAGGAATCACGACATAGCACGGGAACTTCTCCCGTCGCGTCGGATCCGCCAAATCCCTGGCTGCATGTTTGAGTGTGACCAAATTGTCATCACCCCTTTCGCCCGCCCCGTGCAAGAACAAAATCATCGGGTACTTTTTGCCAGGACGATAATTTACCGGTTTCAGCAAACGATACTTCAGCGGAACTTTGTTCGACCCAACAAAATCGCGTGGTTCGAAAATTCGAGTCAACGGCTCTGTTTCTTCCTTGGCGTTGACTTTTGTTTCTTGTGCCATAGCCTTGGAGGATAGCAAAGGGATTGAAATTACCATTGAGATGACAAGAGCAATGGATGCCAGAGAGTATTTAGACAAGAAGGACCTTTCAATCATGGAGGATCTGACAATTCAAAGTTGGGTTTGGGAGCACAGATCGAATTTAACAATCGATCTATTGTAGCCTGGGAGCTCGACCGTGGCTATCGTTTGCTTGCTTTGTCGGCAGGCTTCTCGAACTGGCATAGGTACGGTACCCTGAACCATTGAGTTTTGGCTACATCTCGCGGCCCTGCGTTTCTTTCGCTTTTTCACGTAGAATAACCCGCTATGCGTACGATTCGACAACTGCCGATAGGCTTGGTTAACAAGATTGCCGCAGGCGAAGTTATTGAACGGCCCGCAAGCGTCGTCAAGGAAATGCTGGAAAACAGCATTGACGCTGGAGCAACGCACGTTGAACTGGTCGTTGAGGGTGGCGGGATTGAACTGATCAGGATCAGCGATAATGGATGCGGTATCCCTGCGGATCAGTTGGAATTGGCCCTCGCACCGCATGCCACGAGCAAACTCCAGACGAGCGACGATCTGTTCGATGTTCAGACACTTGGCTTTCGAGGAGAAGCCTTAGCGTCGATTGCGGAAATCAGCCATCTGACGCTGCGCAGCCGAACCGGAGAAAGCGATAGCGGTTACGAATTGTGCGTCAAAGGTGGCGAAAAAGAGCCGATACGACCTTGCTCGGCACCCGTCGGAACGACGTTCGAAATCCGCCATCTCTTCTTCAACACTCCAGTTCGTCGGAAGTTCATGAAGACCTCGCAAACCGAGATGGGCCATGTGACCGAAGCGTTTACACGCATCGCTCTGGCTTACCCGCAAGTGCACATGGTACTTTCCAACAACGATCGAGTACTTCATGATTTGCTACCAACGGATCGTTGGTCGGAACGCATTCGAGCCTTCTTCGGCGATGAGGTAGCGGATTCGTTGATATCGATTGATCAACGCGACGAGCGAGTTGCAATTCATGGCTATGTCACCGACCCGAGCGTTTCACGAAGCAACAATCGTATGCAGTATCTGTTTTTGAACGGCAGATACATCCGGGACCGGTCTCTCCAGCATGCGCTAGGCGAAGCCTATCGAGGCTTGCTCATGGTTGGCCGCATGCCCGTTTGTTTCCTTCACGTTCATGTGGACCCGAAAACGGTAGATGTCAATGTCCACCCCACAAAAGTCGAGGTCCGCTTTGAAGACAGCGGTGCTATCTACACGCGATTGCTGCACAGTCTGCGTCACAAATTTCTTAATAGCGATTTGGTCGCCAAAATACGGACTCCCACCTCTTCGCCAAGCGTCATGCCAACTCTGGCCGATGCAGCCATGCCTTTGACCACGTCGCATCAAGTTGCCAACCATGGCGGCGGCGCTGATCTCTTGAATTGGGCGAAATCGAACGCGTCGGTTCCCATCCCGGAATTCAGGCCTTTTCAAGGATCAAGCGGGCCCGGGTTGGCTACCGCAAATCGGCCTACCGCCCGAATCGATGATCCTTTTTACACCCCAGAACCATCGCATTTCGATTTGCCCTCGTCCGCTACTCAACCGCAACATCCGGTCGAGGAACGTGCAACGCCCATTGACGACGAGCCTTGGCTGATGGATCACGAAGCAAACGAATCCGTCTTAGCTACGCAACAACTCTCAGCAACACAACATCGTGTCGCCTCCGTACCTGACATGGCTGGCTCGCACAAGCAACTCGGGTTTCAAATTCACAATCGCTATCTAGTTACGCAGGATGAGTCGGGAATGGTCATCGTCGATCAACATGCGTTGCACGAAAGGATTTTGTATGAACAGATCAAAACCAAAGTCATGTCAAAATCTTTGGAACGCCAGCGATTGCTGGTGCCGGAGTCCGTGACGTTGACAGCCAACGAAGCCGCGGCCGCAGTGGATTGCCGGGAAACACTGGCGGAAATTGGAATCGAGGTAGAACCGTTTGGAGGCGATGCGGTGTTAGTCACCTCCTACCCGGCCATGCTGGCCAAAATGCATCCGGCAGAAATGCTCAGGCAAGTGCTCGAACCGCTCATGGCCGGTGGCAAGAAACCGGACGCTCGCGATCTATTGGATGAACTGATGAACATGATCGCATGCAAGGCGGCCGTAAAAGCTGGTGATCGGCTCAGCCCCGACGAAATCACAGCGTTGCTGGAACAAAGACATTGCTACCAAGACACCCATCACTGCCCACATGGCCGTCCAACCGCTTTGTTCTTCTCGCGTGAACAACTCGACAAAATGTTCAAACGGACATAAGACAAGCGGAAGACAGAAGACTACCAGGCCAGGCCACCGTGTGGCACGCCCAAAGCGATTAGCGATGGGCGTGGGAAGTGTGGCAAATGACTCTAGCGATTCACCACGCCCTTCGTACCTCAGAGCGTGCCACCCAGTTTATAGGTAGATTTCAAACTGCCCCTCGCCTAA
>JBBRJI010000712.1:0-3289 GCA_038219625.1 Pirellulales bacterium
CGAGGGGGATGTTGAATTTGATTCCCCGCATTTGCATATACGGGCTCTGCTGTTTTGATCGAACGACGGCGACGCCTTCTGACCGGATGGTTTCCGCCAAATCCAGCCCACCGTACATCGCACCCGCTGGATCCTTTCCGATCACTCGGCATCCATCGCTTGTTTTGACGATCGAGAACCCCTCGGCCTTGAGCTCGAGCGACGGGTCTACCTCAATAACAATGGACGCACGCTCGCCACGCGTGGCCAAGGCCTGGTTGATTTCATTTGCGACGAAACGCATCTGCGGCGACTTTGGATCAAAGACGACCTCCGCCGAAGCGACTTTCGCTTGTCCTATCCCGGCCAAAACCACTACCAGGACGACAACAGACAAATTCGTTTGTATGGTTCTCAAGGTCATTTCTTAAGTTCAGTCTTTTGAATGGGAATCAGTATACGGAACGCTTACGGGTATGGGCTGGAGATGATGTTCATATCGTACTGCAATATGCTTGCTTCAAGGAGTCGAAGAAACAGCAATTGTGCAAACACGGTAGTAGCCCTCGGAATCGCGAGCCGACTCTTTTAGTGCGAACTCCACAGGACGTGTCTTGTCTTCGCGCACGTCGAAGAGCCCGAGGGACAGAGTGTAGTCGCCGGACTCAAACTCGCAGGTAGGTCAAACTCAACGCGAGTGGAAACCGCCGGTCCCGGCATCCAGGACTTGAAACCCTTCGCAAGCGGCAGAACGATGTGATCATCCTGCGGTTCGAGGTATGCCCACGCTAGGCCGGTGACAGGTTGTCCGTATCCTTGAAATCGTCCAAGCGCAGATAGCTGTGAACGAGCCTGTGTCCGGCCGCCTTTACGTCCGAGAAGTCGCGAATATCGTTGCCCCCACGACCATCCACATCACGTCGATTGTGCCATCCGCGTTCTGCGTTCGGGAACACACTCGCGAAGTCGGCGGTGTAGCGAAGGGAGATAGTGCCTTCGGGTGCGTTCGCCCGCGCGATGGAAAAACCAGCCTCTGCTTCACTGGCCTGTTCAGGAAGGCTTGTTGATAGAACCAACGCCGCCCATGACGAACCGGGATCACTGGCGGATGGCCCAACGAGCGGGTATCACCGCCGGAAATCTTCTGGGTCGAACCGTCTTGCAGCCCGCCACCGTCACTCCTTCGGGGATTCCACCATTTGACCGCAAACGTCCCCGAGTGACTGCTCAAGTCCAACCGGATGTCGCTGTCTCTTTTATGATAGACAACGTAAACGCTTCCTGATTTCGCAAAGCAAAACGGGGGCTCATTCTTTCCTTCATTTCCGACAAGACCATCGGCTGAGGCCATCTGGGGCAGGTGCGGGTTGACTTGCGGTAGCGCAAGCAGTGCGGCAGGACTTATAACGTAATCAAGCGTGTTTTTCGTGCGGGAAAAATCTTCCAGGCCAATGTCGTTGTAGCTAGGGTCTTTATAGCCAATGTACAAGTCCATGCCTTCAGCCCCGGCGGTCATCACCTGCCATGCATAATTTTCAGCTCGATCGATTTGATTCTCATCAATCGGCCAACTTTCATCTTCTGAGACCACCCATTTATGGCCCGCTTTCGCGGACTTGTCCCGCCAGCCGATCACTTCCGTATGATGCTCATGATGCAACTGATAGCAGGCGCCATGAAAATCCTTGAAGCCCAGCAGCGGCTCATACGGTTGTCGTTGTTTGTCCAGTTGGTGAAAGCTGTGACTAACGACTGGGTGGTCATAGGCATCGAGTGTACTAAGATAAGTGGCACTGGCCGAAATCTGATCGGTTTTCAAGCCATGTTCTTCACCGATGTTGTATCGAAGGCCTAAATGATGGCCAAAGCCAGCCACAATTTCGCGGTAGTAGATGCTTCGTTCTGTCCCCATGTTGCCGGAGTTCAGGTAGCGAGAATTGTCGGCCTCGCTCAAATACAAATCCGCGTGGCTCATCCGGCGTTCCGGGGAGGTCATGCCAAAAGTCGCTCAACGAGCGAATTGAGGAGTGCTTTCCCACGTTTTCGAGTGTTGTGAACGAACTGGAAAAACGCAAGATAGAGCGGCAGTTTCTCTTGCGAGATTCCCCGATGAGGACGTAGCCAAGAGCGGAGCAATGACCAGAAGCCTTCCATCGTGTTGACATGTACTTCGCAGAATCCGTCTCCATCGTCATCGCGGGCGTACTCCTTGCGTCCATGGTTTACTGTCTTGTGCTCGTAGCCCCATTGAGTCAACCGCGCATAGATATCGTACTCGTCCGTGTACACGATCGTTCCCAGGGCGACCGTGGCTCGCAATATCGGTTCGATTGTGGCTTGCTGCACATTGGCAAGCATGCGAATAACAACCTCGCCGGACCGCTGAATCATGCCGAAAATCGGTGGCTTTTCTTTCTCCAAAGTGCCTCGTCCGCGCGCCCCCTTCAAACGCCTCCGACGCCCTTCGCGTTCTTTTTTTTGACCGCCGCTGGATTCCCCTTATGTCCTGCAACAATATAGACTTCATCGCATTCGACCTCTCTCGAAAGAGTCACTTCTGGTTCTTTTACGAGAATCCCATTTCGAAGCAAAGTTGCCATCTCATGAGCACTGTCCGGGTCCAGTTCGAGTTCCTTGGCGATTCGAGAATTCGACAGATTGAGCCCCATAAAGTACAGGTACAAAATCCAAACTCGAAGGGGTTGATGGTGGCCCGCAAAAATGGTGCCGGTGAGATCATCGAACTCGCGTTGGCAGTCACTGCATCGATATCGCTGTCGCTCTTTCTGCGTTTCATCAAATCCACGCTTAGCAACACTGCTGGAGCTGCAAGACGTGCACCGGACCCCCATCGGCCAGCGCATCCCACGCACTTCCTCGAAGCATTTCCGATCGTCCATCAAAAGCAGAAGTGTCAGCGCCATCCTTGGCATCCATCGGTAAAACGGTATGCGAATAACCCAAAACCCTGGGTTCACTCGATTCCGCTATAATACTCGCGATCAGACCAACCAAACAGACCTCCCCGTAACACCGGATTAGCCATTTATTATTTCGATTCGTTGCTACCGCGCTCTTCGTTTTTGCTTGTGGCCTGATTGGATCTAAGATACTCACCCAATCAACGACGCTTGAATTTGAATCATCCGAACTTACTCTCCGCAACTTTCCATTTGGCGAGGATAGGAATCTTTCTTTCAGGGTTCATAACCAAAGTTTTCTCGGTGCAGCTAAGGTCGTAGGAATTCTCGGAGCTTATACGTCCAACAATCGGACTCGCTGCAAAGAACTGTGTGTTAGAGGGAACGCA
>JBBRJI010000713.1:0-3269 GCA_038219625.1 Pirellulales bacterium
TCGCTACCGTAAAGCCTAGAGTTGCATGGTCCACAACCCGTCCGGAACGCAACTGCCAGAAAAAATTCATGGCCTGTTTGATCGAAATGGCGTAACCAACGCCGACATTCACGCGTCCACGCTTCTCAAAGGAACATCGACCGTTGATTCCAATCAGTTCACCACGAATATTGAAAAGAGGACCACCCGAGTTGCCAGGGTTGATGGCAGCATCGGTCTGAATGCAATCGCTATATTCTAGAATCGTACCACTTGGGTATTGGTATCGACGAACACCACTAATCAATCCATACGTGATGGTAGGTTGGAGATTGGTGGCCAACACAAATGGGTTTCCCGCTGCAAAACACCACTGTCCAATTCGGACTTTGTCGCTGTCGCCTATGGCCGCAACTGGAAAATCGGTACGACCGACCATCTTCAGAACTGCCAAGTCTCCCGTCGGATCGCTTCCGGCCACCACGGCGTCGTACATTTTCCCATCGTTGAGACCGCATCGCATGCGATGCCCAAAAGGGCTTGAAACGTGAAAATTCGTGAGCACATACCCATCTGACGATATGCAAACACCACTACCGCCACCCTGACCATCTGTGCCATAGACCGCCACCGTCGGACGGGACGCGCGTTGCATTGCCTCGATGCGCTGTTGCTGAGCCGCCAGGACCTCCTCACTTGGTTTGGGGGCTGTCGCTACATTCGCATTTTCGTCTTGGGCTAGGCAAACTTGCTCCAACGTTTTTCCGTTCCCAAAAACCAGCATTGAGAGCACGAGGCTCCTGCAGAGTCGATTGTACGAAAGGCTCATCAGCCGTTTTCCAATCCCAGCCAAAACCGTCATCACGACAACATGGTTATGACGCGTCCTGGTCATCGCTTGAGCCTTGGTTGTTTCCACGTGACTTCCGTTCCTATCATGAGCTTCGATTTGCAAGCAACTGCAAGCTTCGTTTTTTTTTCGGACTTGAGCGGGACGTTAACATCAAAGAAGTCCACGTTGTGTGCAAGCGTCTCTTCAGCAATTTTCTGATCATCTTGCCAAACCTCAATGATCAAGTCTGTTCTTTGCGAACCGTCATCGGTTCGTTCCACTCGGGATAGCAGCGAGGAGAACCCCTCTGGAACTCGAAAGGAGAAATGGCCCGGGCCGGGGAAGTACAGATCCTTGTCGGCCGACAACGAGGTTGCCTTTAACGCGTGACCGTTCACAACAAATCGTGGGGCCATAGCTCGTCCTAAGCTCGTAATCGGAGTTTTGAACTCGATCAGTTTTTCAGCCGCCGAATCGAGTGATTCCACTTCGGAAAGCCAACGAATATTGGCGGTTGCGTAATTGATACTGAGTATCTTATTGAGTGGAATGGAAACCGACTGGCCAAGTTGTGTCTTGAGTTCAAAAACGTTGGATTTCATTGACAAGGATTCAGCCATCCAAACCGAATGATCGGTCGCACTGACCTCAACGGTAGGTTTAACCCGTTCCAGGTCGCGTTGGAACCAAACTAGACCCACCAGTTTTTCGATCGGAATATCGATCTGCTGGCCATCGAGTTCGAACGAAACACTAGCGTCTTGAACTTGGACGATTACTCCGTTGATTCGGTCGAGGCTATTCCCCGGCCTTGCCACAATCACGGCGTCTGCATTCTTTGTCTCGAGAATTGCCGATTTCCAAGCATTCGCGAGTTCAGGAGCGATTGGCTTAAGCTGGACCGCTTTCAGGGACTTGGACGGAATTGCAACATCATTGCCCGATGCTTCTTTTAATGTCCAACCGCTGCTCTTGCCGGTTAGTTTGGTACCGAAGGCCCTTGAGCCATCCAGCAAGGTGAGTTCGACGGGTGGCTTTTGAGGAGCCAGGTTGTTGGCAAAGCTAACTCTTCCGATGTCTGCGGTAGATTTTTCCATCGTTCCTGTCTTGGTCTGGACGATGATTTTGCTTGAATCCGCCGAGACGAGCGATCCTACCACGGAGGAACCGCTGAGCATGGCCACGGAGACGCTCCCGCTACCATCTGCCTTTTGGGCTAATGATTTGCCTGTCCAACCCATGCAAACAACGAGGCAAAAGACTAGCCCAAGCACCAATGGATGCCACCGAGGCCAATCGCAATTTATCTGTGGTCTCCAAATCGAATTCCATTGCCGTTGTAAGTTAAGTTGTAAGTAAAATAGCTTCATGATGATAAGTAGGAGTGCGAACCATGGCCGTTCCTAGTATAACGCAATGACTACTTCTTCGGTACAAATGGACTTGTTGACTCTTGGGAAAAGCGATTGGTTTTTGACATGAAAGCTGCCTATTTTCGAACGACTGGCTCTCCGGATGTCATTGAATTCGGGGATTTGCCTGAGCCCGTGTGCGGCGACGACCAAGTAATCGTGAAAGTGGGAGCCGTTTCCGTTAACCCCATCGACACTTACATTCGAAATGGGGCAAACTACTGGCCACTGCCTGACCCTTTTATTCCGGGTTGTGATTTTGCTGGCGAAATCGTGGCTGTTGGGCCCCAAGTCAAACATCTTTCCATTGGGCAACGCGTATGGGGGAGCAATCAAGGCTTGATGGGGCGGCAAGGGACATTCGCGGAGCTGGCTGCGATCGATTCCAAATGGCTTCATCCCTCCCCGGAATTTGCCGACGACACGGAAATGGCGGCAATTGCCCTAGTTGGGATAACCGCACACTTGGGATTATTCCAGCATGCGATGTTGCAACCGGGAGAAACGATCTTTGTTCGAGGCGGAACAGGCGGCGTGGGATCGATGGTCGTTCAAATGGCAAAAGCCATCGGTGCGATCGTGATTACCACGGCCGGCAACTCGATCAAACATGCGAAATGCCGCGAGTTGGGTGCTGACCACGTCATCAATTACAACGAATCCGATGTTGCCGAAGAAATCAAACGGGCGGCTCCGACTGGCGTAAACGTCTTTTGGGAAACGCTTCGGGAACCCGATTTCGATTTGGCAGTCGGAGCCTTGAGCGAGGAGGGACGCATGATTCTCATGGCTGGACGCGACGCAAGGCCCCCGTTTCCCGTAGGTCCTTTTTACGTGAAGGGATGCTCGCTGCATGGCTTCGCAATGTTTAAGGCGTCGGCCCAACAGCAGCACGTTTGCGCCTCCGACATCAATCACTGGATGACTTCCGACATCTTGAAGGCCCAAATCGATCGCGTCCTTCCGTTGAGTGAAACCGCACAGGCTCATCGATTGCAAGAAACCAGTACCCTACAAAAACAGAGTCTATTGTCTGGAAAGATTGT
>JBBRJI010000714.1:0-3230 GCA_038219625.1 Pirellulales bacterium
TCCGAAGCAGGCTTCACCAATCTGAATTACGAAGTCATTTGGCTAAGGCCTGATGACACCAGTACCCAGCCGATTTGCGTCTATGCACCAAAAGCAAATATTGACCCAAACGTCAAACTTGAGAAAGATTCCCGCATATCCCTCACCGGACTGTTTTTTAAACGAATCGCGTATAAGTCGCAGCGAGGCAATGAATTCGCGCCGCTGTTGCTGGCTGCTTATGTCAAACCCTTTGGGTCGAATGAAACTATCGCGGTCGCCAGTCCATTTCGAACTGTCAATCGATCGACCGTGAATAGCACGACATGGCAACCTCCAGTCGATACCAAGACCCCGTATTCGATCGTGCGACCAAGGTTACAGAAAGCTTTGGCGGCTCTTGATGATACGGCGATTGAAGCGGGCTTCCGAGGATCGAATGCGTCATCAGCCAGCAAGCCGATTTTAGAATTGGAGCGACTCTTTCCTGACCTCGATCTACTTTTAAAACGCAGGTCGGAATGGCCCATCTCGGAGTCTGCATCCCTGTCGCGTTTCGCGGGAATTGTCACCAAGATTGACCGTATTGCAATCGATGCTGAATCCGCCGATGTCTTGGAACAACCCCATGTCTATCGATGTCAGCTCGACTTGGAAAGTACCTCAGTCACGTTGCTCTGTGCATCAGTGCCTTCCGGTTGGCTTCAAACAGACGGGACGCCTCGAAATGCAATTCGACAGCCATGCGTAATCGATGGCCTTCGCTTAACTAGGAGCGACAATATCTCGTTGGGTTGGACGCGATCCCCGAAATGGGTTCTATCGGAAAAACTGTCAAGCATTGATACGTCGTCCCTTGAACCTAAAATTTCTGAGCCATGGCTATTTTTGATGGACAAAGGATGGGATTTAGCGTGGATGGATCGAATTCATGAATTGCAAAAAGATCCTATCAAACCGCTGTCGCCCAAAGAAATGGAACCCTTCTTTGCTCTGATGCAGTTGGCAAAGAGCAGTCCATTTCCGGAAACGAAGTCTCGTTCCAAATCCCCGTCCACCGAAATGCCCTTCACCGAAAAGCCCTTCACCGAAAAGTCGGTCATCAAAAAGTCGGTCACCGACCTGGTCGAGGCGTTAAGACAAAAGAAATCGAAAGCCAAGCCTGCCCTAGAACGAGTGGCGATGAACATGCGGATCGTGCGAGTTTCGCGCGTCCAGGTAGAGGACCCGATGCAAGCCGCCATTTTAGGGAGCACGCAGTATTATCAATTGGATGCTATGGCTGATATCGGCAATCGTACGTACGAGATCAAAGGGGAGAAAGAACCGATAATTTACCACAACGAGTACCCGGTCACCTGCGTCGCCATCGAAGTGCCGAGTTGGCTGAAGCCGAACGAACCGAATTCAGATCGGCAAGCTTCATTGACCCATGACCAGGTCTGGTATCCCCGAATGAAGACTACCGCATCGGGTTGGTTTTACCGCTTCTGGAGCTACAAAACACAAGAAACCGTGCAATCCCTCGGTGAGCAACAGAGACAAATCGGACCGTTGATTGTCATGGACTCTCTTTCGCTCGGCTTCACAGCTATCAACGAGACTACCCCCTTGAACACTAACGCAAAAACATCCAACGCGATCACGGTGGTTATTGGTGTGTTGGGTACGATTGGCATCTGGTGGTTTGTACGTCGGTCGATGCGCAAGCCGCGGATGCGAAAGTGACTTGCCCCGAGTGCCTCTCTGCGACTCTGCGCCATTGCTTCTGTGCGATAACTAACTTTTCCAGTTTGGGAACGACTGCGACATTTGAAATTGAACGCAGAGGTGCAGAGTTGGAGAGACGCGGAGGACAAGACATTGGCCGTTGGTCGCCCAATTTCCCGACAAATGAGATCTCTCGAGGACGGTACCACCCACAGTGATTTGGCGCCCCCTCTACAATGTGCTGTGTCCCTTTGTCCTGTACTAGATCAGATGGTCAGAACCCTCGGCGTAAAGCCGACGGCATGACAATGCCCCCGAGTTTACTCGGGGGATTCTTACCATCGCTCTAGAGCAGATTAGGCAATGATTTCCTTCACCACATTTCCAAATACGTCCGTCAATCGTTCATCTCGCCCTTGGTGAAAGTAGGTCAGTCGCGTGTGGTCCATCCCCATCAAGTGCAAGATCGTGGCATGCAAATCGTGAACGTGCACTTTATTGGTCTCTGCCGCAAAACCCAATTCATCCGTTTCACCATAGGTCATTCCCCCCTTCACTCCCCCGCCTGCCATCCACATCGTGAAACCATAGGGGTTGTGGTTTCGACCAGGTTTATTCACCCCTTCGCTAAAGGGCATGCGGCCGAATTCGCCGCCCCATACGATCAAGGTGGAATCGAGCAGACCACGCTGCGCAAGATCTGTTAACAGAGCGGCGATGGGTTGGTCCGTTTCGCCTGCATGCCGTCCGTGATTCTTTTCGACGCTTTCGTGAGCATCCCATGTTTCTTCGAGATGGCCACCACCTGAGTACAACTGAATGAATCGCACGCCGCGTTCAACAAGTCGTCGAGCGATTAGGCAATTGCGTCCGAACTCGGCAGTTTGAGCCTGATTTACTCCATACGCGTCCAACGTACTGGCTGTTTCGTCGCTCAGGTCCACGGCTTCTGGAGTCTCAGATTGCATTCGAAATGCCAATTCGTAACTAGCTGCCCTTGAGGCCAATTCCGACCCGCCTGGACGCTGTTGCAAATGCTCGTTATTGAACTTCGCCAGGAGATTGAGCTGCTCTCGTTGTTGCATCCGAGTTTGCGAACCGGGTGCTTTGAGGTCCAGAATGGGGTTGCCCTGCGGACGAAAAAGCGTCCCTTGAAACGAAGCCGGAATGAAGCCGCTCGACCAATTCGGTTGCCCCCCGATCGGCCCGCCCCGTTTGTCGAGCATGACTACATAGCCTGGCAGGTTTTGATTCTCGGAACCAAGTCCATACGTAACCCAACTACCCATGGATGGTCTACCGATGATCGGCTTGCCTGTGTTCATTTGTACCGAAGCTGATCCATGTGCGTGCGTATCAGTATAGCAAGAGCGTATGACCGCCAGCTTGTCGACGTGCTCGCGGATTCGAGGGAAAAAATCGGAAACCTCCGTGCCACATTCGCCCCCCGGCTTAAACGGTCGAACCGCTGGCGCTAGAAATCCTACAGCCCGCCCGCCCGAGTTGATAAACTTCTTGTCTGTCGGCATCGGCTTGCCTGC
>JBBRJI010000715.1:0-3230 GCA_038219625.1 Pirellulales bacterium
GACGAAGACGGCGACATCGCTATTTTCAAGGTTGCCAAGGAGCAAGAGAAAATCGCTGAAATCAACATGGAAAGTGCCGTTTACACCACGCCACTAGCCGCCAACAAGACGCTTTACATCGCTAATCGCAATCGCATTTACGCTCTCGAAAAAGGGGCGCAAGCGAAAGCAGAGGATTCGAAGTAAGGTTTGCAGACGGGAAAAAACTAGCTGACCGATAAGCTTGCCCAATAAGCTGAAGTACGCCAATCCATCGGCGAGCGAACAAACGCTCGCCGATTTTTTTATTTTATGTTCACGAATCGGCGAGCAGTTCACTTTCGAACAAGATGAAAACCTATCCAAGCACTCAGCCGTTGCGGCGGACGATCTCGTTGATCCAGATCGGTGCGAATGGCGAGGTGCAACCCTTCGAAACCGGATAATCCCGAAAGATCCCAAGCGCTTCGTCTATCGAAAGCGCTCGGAGGCGATGCTTGGGGAAGTGGATTCCGATTTCTGCCAAGCACATATTCATCGTCCATTGAATCTCTGCCGCAGCGGTTATCGAACTGCTTTAAGGAACGCAAGCGTCGCCGCGACCGACATGGAGGAACCTTTTTGAGTTGCGGTTCCCTCGGAATCCAGCACGAACACGGCTGGAATACTGCTGACACCATACCGCGTTGAAACATCCACTTGGGACCGGTCGTCAACGTCGACATAAAGCGGCACGAAATTCGACTCCACCAACTCGGCAACCTGTGGATCGGGCCATACTTCACGCTTCATCTTTTTGCAGGGAGGGCACCAAGAAGCACCGAATACTAGCAGCACCGGACGTTGCTGAGTTTTAGCGGCAGTCAAGGCCGCGTCCAAGTCATGCTGCCACGCGATCGGCGATTCGGGCAGCTCGATGCCAGCGACGTTGTAGTAGAGTTCTTTCAAGGATGACCATTGCAGCAGTACAACTGCGAAAATCAGTGCTGCAATTACCCAACCCGAAGGCCATCGCTTAGCCTGCTTTGTTCGTGCTTCATTCTCGTCATTCATAATCGGTTTCCTCGCTTTCCGAGTTGTATCCTACCAGCAATACGAATGCTCATCAAACCGCCGCAATCGTTCAGGCCGCTGAAAGGCTGCGGAACGTTACGCATTGTTCGAGTTGCATTCTGCTATCCCAATTTCCAATTCTACACCGTAGCTGCTAAAGTCGGCTTTTCCACGACTTCTTTTAAGAGCTGCGGTTCGAATGCGTCCAGTGAAATGGAAACTGAACCGCTCACCGCCTTGCCGCGCTGCTTCGTTACCCCGGGTTACGTTCAACTCGCTTGGGGCTCACTGAACTCACCCGGGGCTACATAATGTCACCGCGTTCGCGGTTGGTCTATCTGCTTGGTAAATGCACATTGGTTCCGGCATTGCACTTCTTTGCTGAGTTCACGCCAGATCTTGCGACGACCAATTGCTGCGACAATCAAACTTTAAGATATGCACCTTGCTTCTCTAGTTGTTTGACGAACAGCCAAGTGACGACGAAGTAAATCGTTAAGCCAAGGTAGGCGATCGCTGGTGGGGCGTCTTTGGGGAAGAATGGTTGAACGGCGCTATCAACGAGTCCATGGATGATGTAAGCCACCAAGGCGTTTGTGCCGAAGGTGCGAAAGAACGGTAGCTGCCACTTGTAGACATCGCAGACTACATAAAAGATGACAAACACGAGCAGGGAAAATCCGGCGGCGAATACCAAGTAAGACAGCGTGCCCGCGCGTTGGCTCATCATCCAGTAATTCCACTTTCTAGCCGATTGCGCTGGAGGTTGCAGGACTTGTGCGGGCGGCTTTACGAACGGTGGTTCTGCAAACCAATCTTGTAACTGCGAGTCGGCGAGCTTTGCATTCCAACGCTCTTCAGAGGGCCAAACAGGATCGCTGACTAATTTGATTGCGGTTGATTCAGTTGCTTGCGAAGCGGTGACGTCATAGAGCCGGGTGCCGCATGAGATCATATAGCCGCACAGCATCAGAGCGACTGACCAAAGCAGAACTTTGCTAGTGCTTCGACCTCGCGCGTTGTGTTCTTTTGGTTGCACGAAGTAGTCGCAAGCGAGTGTGCCAACGATGGCTGGAATGCACCATGTGAGGAAACCGAGCGGTCCGCCATCGATCGCATTGGGAGCTGTGTTCGTCCAAGCAAAATTGAACCAATGGGACAACGCCACATGCAATAGGGCTGACCCCAGCATCCAGGCAATCCGAACTTTCGCTGAGTGGTGCACGACTGGCAGCAACCAAAGCGATGTTACAGCAATGTGCATCAGAGTCTGAAACCAACCGCGTTTCATCGGTTCGCCAAAGATCTCTCCCCAGTTCATATGCGACATCTGTTCCCAAGATGCAGCACGCGGCGATACGTTGTAGACAATTAGCGAAACCAAGACCAAGCCCAGAAGTCGGCGAATCATTCGACCATAAGCCGCGAGACTCCCTTGCGTCTGCATGCGTCGACCAAACGTCAATCGAAGCGCAAATCCGACCGCGAATAGAAATTGCGGCATGATCGTGTCAGCGTAGCTGCAGTAATCATTCGTGTGTTTCAAAATCTGAGGGCAAACTTCGTAGCCACCGAAATAGTTGACCAGCAACATGCCTGCAACGGTGTAGCCGCGAAATTGATCGAGAGAGACAAGTCGCTCGGTGATTTTCGGAGCAACCAAGGCGTTTTTCAGGGTAGCTGATTTCGGGGTAGCTGAACTCATGCAGATTTTTCTTTTGTTGGATAGAACAGCTTGGTAAGCGAGCGATAGTTTTGAGAAGAAAGCTTAACTCATCTTGTGGCGGGACGCGCTAGTGGACTTAGGCAGTTTGGCCAACTCGCAGGTTGTTTACTTTTTGACAGGGCGGTTTAGACTCAGCAACTCAAAATATTTTGCGTCCCGCGTGTGAGGGTTTTCACTTTCAGGGCGCCAGCAAACTTTGACAGAACGCTCGAAGCTTATGCAGATTACCAAAGCAATCATCACTGCGGCTGGGAAAACCCAGTCCCATTTGCCACTTCAAACAGTCGTCGATCGGGCCGGAGAAGTGCGCAGTGCGCTCGACCTGCTGCTGGATGAAGTTACGGGGGCGGGAATTGACGAAGTGGCGATTATTATTCGACCGGGCGAAGAGGAACGCTATCGTCAGGCGCTGAGTAGTTCGGGACCGAAGTTGACTTTCTTTGAGCAGCATGAGCCACGCGGTTATGGCGAC
>JBBRJI010000716.1:0-3213 GCA_038219625.1 Pirellulales bacterium
TACCAGCGGAACGGATTGGTACCACTTGCCATCTGCACCCCCAGGTTTCAGCCCGAGCGATTCGAATTGAGTGGCGACGTAAAGTTGCGCGAGTTCGTCGCCGCGCGAACCGGGCCCGCGACCTTCAAGCAAGTCGTGAGACAGAAAACGTATGTGAGCTTTGAGCGAGGCTTCGGTTAACTGATCAGCAGCTAGTACATGCTCCGTTTTGGGCCGCCATGTTTTTTCCTGAGCCCTCGCTGATGTTGCTGAGACTACAGAAAACGCAATGCAAGCAGCTAAGGTCTGGCAACAAATAAATCGATATCGCATAAGTCTGGTCCTGAGGCTAGCAACGTAAATTCGATGTTTGTGATTGTAGTCGAGCCAACACGCGAGGTGGTGAACCCGAGCATTTCTGTTGCTTCAATGCATGCATTGAAGGCTTGGTTGATTGGAAACGCAGGATTTGCGTCGTTCTGCGTTGACTTTTCAAGCGCACTTAAAAACACCGACGACGGGCTTCGTTTGACGCCGATCAGACTGCATGGCCGAGATTGCAGTCAGACCAGAAATTGCGAATGCGTTGTTGAGTTCGAGCAACTCGTCGACAGAATTGATGGCTTTATGATTGAGCAAAATTCTTCAGAAAAACCGTCGGCTATACCGTCGCCTACAGTAACGCCGCCTCAAGGCAGGGACGGTTCCGCAGGGTCAGCAATGAACCGGCGATCGGCCATTCGCTTGTCCGCTACAGCCATCGCAGCAGCAACTTGCTCGGTAGCACGAGCGGATGTGCCAGCGAGTACGCTTGGGACGATGCTTAGCCGCCGGCAAACAGGCGGCTCGCATTACAAAGCGACCGCAATTAGCGACTATCACGCGAACATGGCAGAGTTCGGAGGGCAGATTAGCGCTCCGGTAGAACGCTTGCTGGTGCCTGTTCCGCGGCAGAGTCCATTTCAATTCGAAGTGTTAATTATTGGCTCCGGTTACGGATCGTCAATCTCGGCGGCGCGGCTGGCGGCGGCTCTGCGACCTGGTGCGCGGTTGGGAGTGCTCGAACGGGGACGCGAGTGGATTCCGGGAACTCATCCGGACCGATTGAAAGAAGTTACCGGCGCCTCGCGTCTGGAACTGCTGGGGCGAAACAAAGGCGAAACGAACGATCCAACTGGCCTGTTCGACGTCAGACAATTCGAAGAGATCACGATTCTCGCCGGTTCAGGTCTGGGAGGTTCGTCACTGATCAATGCCAACGTCGCTTATCGTCCTGACGCTGATATTTTTCATCAGTCAATGTGGCCTCAGTTGTTGCGAGACCGCGCTTACTTGGATCCCTATTTTGAATTAGCGATCGCTGAATTGGGCGCCAAAGTCGAGCCGCTTGATTACAGCTCCAAGATGCTTGCTCAGCGGATCGCAGCCGAGCGTCTAGCGCAGCGCGGCGCGCGCTTCGAGCCGGCGCTGTTAACGATTTCGCGTTCGCAGCAAAACGGCTTACCTATCATCAATCGACAAAGCATTCGACAGCGCGCGTGCATCGACTGCGGAGATTGCCTTTCAGGGTGTAATGTCGGAGCAAAGAACACACTAGCCATGAACTATATCCCGATGGCTCGGCGGTCCGGCGCAGAGTTCTTTACGCAAACCGAAGTGCATCGCATCGAGAAACTAAACGTGGGCTATCGTGTCCATTTCACGGTCTCACGCAGCAATGGCGATGGGACCTTTGTTCGCTGCCCTGGTTCGACGACAACGCGAGTTTTGATTTTAGGTGCGGGGAGTCTCGGAAGCTCCGAATTGCTGTTGCGATCACAATCGGCATGCCTACAGCTTTCACCGCGGCTCGGTTTCGGCTGGACAGGTAACGGCGATGCTCTCGGATTCATCACCAAGAGTCAATGTCGAACGGGCGTCGCGGGCCAATCGGCCTATGAAGCACCCTGTCCACCCGTTGGTCCCACTATTCAAACGAACGTTACCTATCCCTATCGTCCGCTGGCTGGTCGAGTGCTGATTCAAGAAGGTGCCGCTGCGCGAGCTTATGCGAATGCGATTGGCACACTGATGCTCGATCCAAAAATGGAGCACACACAGATCCTGCTTGGCATGGGGCACGACGGAGCGGAGGGCCGCATCACGCTTGACGAACGAGGGTTCGGTCAAGTCAATTGGCCGGGGCTGCTGGAAAGTGATTATCGCCGCTTGATCCGATCCGAGTTCGAACAAATTGCTCGAGCCCTCGGTGGTCAATATCGTTTCCTCAAGATCTTCGGAGACAAGATGATCTCCGTGCATCCGCTGGGAGGCTGTGCGATGGCCGACGATCCGCTGCACGGAGTCGTCAATCACAAGGGGCAAGTTTTCGATGGTTGCCACGGTGGCGACTTGGACTACCAAACCGGAGCACCGCGCGTTCACAGTGGGTTGTACGTCGTCGACGGCGCCATCCTTCCAACATCGATCGCCTGCAATCCGATGCTGACCATTTCCGCGCTCGCTGAACGGGCCAGCGATTTGCTGCTGGATGAACCCGAGTTCGCGGATCTGTTTGTTACAAGCTGATCTGTTGCGGCAGTAACCGTTAGTTCACTACTAGCTCAGTTCGCTGGTCTGCTGAGCGATGTACTGAAGAGCTTTATCGCTGATGTCCTTACGACACCAAGCGCCCGCCCAGCGGATTTTTTGCACAGCCGTGTAGGCGTTCAGCTTGGCCACAGAAATTGAATCGCCAATTGCAGTGACACCCAACACTCGACCGCCATCGGTCAGCACCGCATCGTTCTCAAGCCGAGTGCCAGCGTGGAAAACTTTGACATGGGCCAATTCATCCGCCGCATCAATGCCAGTAATCGGGAGCCCTTTCTTGTAATCGCCTGGATACCCTTGGCTGGCCATCACCACGCAAATCGCCGGTCGTGGATCCCACTCCGGTGTATCGATTTGATCAAGCTTCTGATCGACAACCGCTTCGAGAATATCCATCAAGTCGCTTTTTAATCGCATGATCAGCGGTTGGCATTCTGGGTCGCCAAAGCGGCAATTGTATTCGAGAACTTTCGGACCCGACTGAGGCGTAATCATCAAGCCCGCGTACAGCACTCCGCGGAACGGCTTGCGGTTGCGTTTCATTGTGTGCACAGTCGGCACCAAGACATGTTCTTCGATCCATGCCATCAAGGCATCGTCAACAATGGGCGTCGGGCAGTAGGCCCCCATGCCGCCAGTATT
>JBBRJI010000717.1:0-3202 GCA_038219625.1 Pirellulales bacterium
CGCTTATCCTAACTCGACGATCGAACAAGAAATCTTTGTATGAGTTCGCCTGCAACCTCGGCTCCGTCCCAGTCTTTTCTTTTGCGCCATGAATTTTTGATCCGACGACTGCACTCTTTGAGCGGCTTAATTCCCGTTGGAGCGTACATGTGCGTCCACTTGCTCACCAACGCGAGCTTGATCGGAGGGTCGTCGGTATTTCAGAATAATGTCTTTGCGATTCACAGCCTGCCGCTTTTGCCTGTGATCGAATGGACTTTTATTTTTCTACCGCTCATTTTCCACGCTGTAGTAGGCGTATGGATAGCCCGAAGTGGGAAATCCAATGTGCAGCAATATCGATTGACCGGAAATCGACGATACACTTGGCAGAGGATTACTGGCTACTTGGCGTTTGTGTTCATTTTCACGCATGTTTTCCATTTGCACGGATGGTTTCAAAACGAATGGTGGCTCAAGAACATTGCAGAGCCGATTGGCATGGCGCAGTTTCGTCCCTACAACGCGGCCAGCACCTTAGCGACTGCTTTGAAAGGGTTCGTTTGGCCGATCTTCTACGCCATAGGTGTATTGGCTTGCACGTTTCATTTAGCAAATGGTATTTGGACAGCAGGTATTACCTGGGGTGTTTGGCTGACACCTAAATCGCAACAACGAGCCAGCATCGTATGTACGTTGTTCGGACTTTTTATCGGAGCCGCAGGGCTTAGTTCGCTGGTTGCGGTTAAGAACACGAACGCAGAGGAAGCAGCAAAAATCGAAAACGAAATGTACGAAGCCAGGATCCAAGCACATACGATCACGCCGGACGCCCACAAGCGGTCCAGTGGGCATGCGGTCGACGAGCCAAAACCGGAACCGGTTAAATAACTGGAAAACGGTTTTGATGGCAGAATCGTCTTTATTTCAAACCGATCGCAAAGTTATTTCTCTATCTTGCTACCGGTTTACAATAAGACCAAAAAGTTCCTAGAAACTAACTGAACACGCACTTTGCGAATGGTAAATACAGATGGGCAGTAATCGAGTTTTGGTGGTTGGCGGCGGATTGGCTGGCTTGGCAGCGACGATGAAGCTTGCCGAACTGGGCGTTTCCGTGGATTTGTTGAGTTTGACGCCTGTCAAAAGGTCCCACAGTGTGTGCGCACAGGGGGGGATCAACAGCGTCAGCGACATGACTCGCCAGGATGGAGATGACGAGTGGAAACACTTCGATGACACCATCTATGGCGGTGACTTCCTACAAAATCAGCCTCCGGTCAAGGAAATGGCTTACTGGGCACCGAAGGTTATCGATTTGATGGATCGACTGGGTGTGACTTTTAATCGAACACCCGAGGGGTTTATTGATCGTCGACGATTCGGCGGAACGCTTTACAAGCGAACCGCGTTCGCGGGTGCGACCACTGGGCAGCAGCTCCTGTATGCGCTGGATGAGCAAGTCAGGCGTCGCGAGAGCGAAGGATTGGTCAAGAAGTATGAATTCTGGGATTTCCTCGGCCCGATTTTGGATGATAACGGCCGTTGCGTGGGCGCGACCGCTCAAGACATGGTCAGCATGCAAATCAGGGCTTTTCCGGCAGATGCAGTGGTTGTAGCCACCGGCGGCAATGGCCTGATCTACGGTCGATCGACGATGTCGGTCTTTTGTACAGGCAGTGCAGCGAGTCGATGTTTCCAAGTCGGTGCCAACATGGGCAACCCTGAGTTCATTCAGGTTCATCCGACTGCAATCCCTGGAGCGGACAAGCTGCGATTGATGAGCGAATCGGCTCGCGGCGAAGGGGGGCGAGTATGGGTACCCCGAAAGCCGAACGACTCACGTTACCCCAAGGAAATCCCAGAAAACGAACGGTATTACTTCCTGGAGGAACGGTTTCCAAAGTACGGTAACTTGGTGCCTCGAGACATTGCCACGCGTGAGATTTTCAATATTTGTGTCAACGAAGGTCTTTCGGTCGATCCAAGTCGAATGAGTGTGTATTTGGATCTGACACATATCCCACGAGCCGAACTGGATCGCAAGTTGGGTGGGATCCTTGAAATCTACGAAAAGTTTCAAGGGGTCGATCCACGCGAAGAGCCGATGAAGATTTTCCCAGCCGTCCACTACAGCATGGGGGGGCTTTGGGTCAATTACGAAGCCAATGCGGAAGGTGGCTTGTTGCCAGGTTCGCCCAAAAACCAATCGACCAGCGTACCCGGTCTGTATGCAATTGGAGAATGCGATTACCAGTACCATGGTGCCAATCGTCTAGGTGCGAACTCTTTGTTGAGTTGCATCTTTAGCGGTTTGTTCATTGGGCCAGGGATCGTTAACTGGATGAAGGGGAACAAAGCCTCAAGCGATTTGCCCAAGAGCATTTACGAAAAGGCCGTTTCCCTCCAAGAAGCCCGTCATAAAAAGCTTCTTTCGAATTCGTCCGGTGACGAAAATCCCTACTTGATTCACCAAGAACTAGGCGACGTGATGACGCGAGCAGCGACCGTCGTGCGCGACAACAAACAACTAGCCGAATCGTACGACAAGATTTGTCAGTTGAGCGACAGGGCTGCTAAGTGCGGGCTATCGGATACCGGAAGTTGGACCAACCAGAACGTGATCTTCACCAAGGCGGTGCAAGATATGTTTCCCGTTGCAAAATGCATTCTGAAGGGTGCGCTGCAACGCGATGAAAGTCGCGGCGCCCACTTCAAGCCGGCCTTTTCAATGCCGAGTTTGACGGCCACCGATCCGGTAGAAAAACGGGCGGAAGCAGAGGATTGGTGCGATGCCTTCGAAGCGAACAACAAGAAGTTCTTGAAGTCAACGGTGTGCACATGGAACGGAACGGATCCGGACATCACGTATGAAGAAATCGATACGCGATTGCTCGCTCCACGCCCTCGGCTGTACGGACTGGTTGGTGCCGAAGTTATTGAGCAAGTCTGGAAAGAACGTACTGCAGCCAACTCGGCAAAGAATTCCGAATCGGGAAAGAAGCAGCTTGCGGCAGCCACTTAGGCTTCCGTGTAACGATTGCCAACTCAAACCATTTCAACAACTCAATCGCGAATAGTACCCATGATTGCACCAGGAAACGAAGCTTCCACCAAACGTCGCCCTTCCAAAGTCAACGTCCGAATCCTGCGACAGGATGGGCCTGGCCTACCGGCATATTGGGAACGGCATCAAGTCGCTTATGAATCAGACATGAACGTC
>JBBRJI010000718.1:0-3170 GCA_038219625.1 Pirellulales bacterium
GCTACGACCCGTGCGAACTTGCGAAGCTCAATCATCGAATGGACGCTGCCCTCAAGGGGCATCCCTACGTCAAATCGGGTATCGACATCGCTTGTTGGGATATTCTCGGCCAAGTGGCAGGCTTGCCTGTTTGCGTTTTAATGGGGGGAAGGTTTGGTGAAAGCGTGCGACTTTACCGAGCCATTTCACAAGAGTCAGCGGAGACCATGGCTCGCAAGGTGGCTGGCTATCGATCCGAGGGTTACACGAGGTTTCAGTTGAAAGTGGGTGGTGACCCCGATACCGATATTGAGCGCATCCATGCAGTTCGGGCCATGCTCTCTCCAAACGAGCGTTTGGTTGCGGACGCGAACACCGGTTGGACCCAGCACGAAGCGATTCGCGTTGTCCGTGCCGTCCGCGACGTGGATGTTTATATTGAGCAGCCATGCCTGACCTACGAAGAGTGTTTGGCTGTACGCAGACACACCGATCATCCATTTGTGCTCGACGAGAACATCGACAGCCTTGATATGCTCTTGCGTTGCAAAGCCGATTTGGCGATGGACGTAGTGAACTTGAAAATCAGCAAGCTCGGAGGGCTTACCAAAACAAAGCAAGCACGTGATCTTTGCGTTTCGATGGGGATCGCCATGACCTTGGAAGATAGTTGGGGTGGTGACATTACAACCGCAGCCATCGCGCACTTGGCGCACAGCACACCCGAGGAGTATCGTTTTACCAGCACGGACTTCAATAGTTACGTAACGGTCAGCACGGCGACTGGGGCACCTCAGCGCGACCATGGCTTCATGCGAGCTAGTGAATCGCCAGGCCTAGGCGTCACACCTCGATTCGACGTACTCGGTCCCCGTGTCGTAGACGTCGTCTAGCAAACCAACTCCTGCCTACCAACTATTTAAGGAAGTTTAACATGAGATCGCAACTTGTTCGATTTGCATTGCCAAGCCTAGTGCTCCTTCTTTCGCATTTTGCATTCGCATCACCTCAAGAAACGTCGGTGCCGTCAAGTGCGAAGCAAGCACCTGCCGACGAGTCACTCCTTACCATCGATCGCATTTTCGAGGGAAAAGACTTTCAGGAAGAAAAACTGGGGCAACTGACTTGGAGCCAGAAATCATCAAGCTATTTCACATTTAAGCCTTCCACCGGCGAAAAAAAAGGCCGAGATCTTGTTCGAGTTGATTGCGAAAGCGGCAATGAAAAGATCATCGCAACGGCTGAGATGCTCATTCCTACGGGCAAGCGAGAGCCTATTGCAATCGATGGCTTTGAGTTTTCGACAGATGAAACGAAGGTCTTGATCTACACCAACAGCCAGCGGGTCTGGCGGCGCAACACGCGCGGCGACTATTGGCTGCTGGATCTGGCTAGCCGCGAGCTCAAACAACTCGGTGGCGATGCCGCTCCGGCGATGATGATGTTTGCCAAATTTTCTCCTGACGACAAGCAAGTCGCTTACGTTCGCGAAAACAATCTTTTCGTTCAACAACTTTCCGATCTTAGAATTGTCCCATTGACGACCGATGGCTCCGCCACGTTGATCAACGGCACCTCCGATTGGGTTAATGAAGAGGAACTTGATCTGCGGGATGGCTATCGATGGAGTCCGGATAGCAGCGCCATCGCGTTCTGGCAGTTTGATACGACCGGAGTTCCGGAATTCACGATGATTGACAACACGTCGGCCAAGTATTCGCAAACTATTCAGTTCGCATACCCGAAAGTAGGTGAACGCAATTCCGCCGGCCGCGTCGGGGTTGTCTCCATCGCTACTCGCAGCGATCCGAAAGTCCAATGGCTCGATGTTGCAGGCGACCCGCGAGAACATTACATCGCAAGGATGGAATGGATGCCAGACAGCCAACAGTTGATGCTGCAGCAATTCAATCGGTTGCAGAGTGTCAACCGCGTCATGATCGCAAATCCACAAGATGGAAAGACGCGGTCCGTGCTGACTGAGACCGAGGACACATGGTTAGAAAACGAAAATCCAGTGCAATGGCTGAAGCCTGGCAAAGAGTTTCTTTGGATTAGCGAACGGGACGGATGGCGGCACGCGTATCGAGCTGAAGTGGAAACCGGCAAATTAACATGCCTTACACCTGGCAACTTCGATGTGATCAAGATAGAAGCCGTCGATTCCAAAAATGGTTGGCTCTATTTCGCCGCTTCGCCAGATAACCCAACACAGCGTTATCTTTATCGAGTGCCGTCAGGTGGCGGCGAATCACAACGACTCACTCCTAGAAATCAAGCAGGAACGCACACGTACGATGTCGCGTCGAACCACGAGGTTGCGGTTCACACTTATTCGACCATCAGCCAACCGCCCGTTTCGGAGCTAATTCGATTGTCGGATCATAGGTCCATTCGCCAACTAACGAACAATCGCGTTTTGAACGAGAATTTGGCCAAGCTTCGACTGCCAACGACCGAGTTTCTTAAGGTAGACGTTGGCCATGACATGCCGCTAGACGCGTGGTGCATCAAACCAAAGGACTTTGATCCAAACAACAAGTATCCATTGCTGTTCTATGTTTACGGTGAGCCGCACGGCCAGACAGTGAAGGACGCCTGGCAGGGCCAGCGCGGATTGTGGCACTTAATGTTGGCCCAACGGGGCACCATAGTGGCCAGCGTCGACAACCGCGGAACGATGTCTCCGCGAGGAAGGGCTTGGCGCAAGTGTGTTCACCGTCAAATCGGAATTCTCGCATCGCAGGATCAAGCGGCAGCAGCACGTGTGCTGCTCGATCGTTGGCCGTTTGTCGAACGCACTCGAGTGGGCATTTGGGGTTGGAGCGGCGGCGGCAGCATGAGTCTCAACGCTATTTTCCGGCACCCGGATCTTTATCGTACCGCCGTTGCGGTGGCGCCCGTGCCGAATCAATTGCTGTACGACACCATTTATCAAGAACGGTACATGGGATTGCCAGACGACAACGCAGCCGGTTATCGGGATGGCTCACCGCTGACATTTGCAAAACAGTTGCGTGGGAATTTACTGTTGGTCCACGGTACTGGGGACGACAACTGTCACTACCAGGGAGTTGAGTTATTGATCAACGAATTGATCGCTCATAACAAGTCTTTTAGCGTGATGCCTTATCCGGGGCGTTCGCATTCGATTTCGGAGGGTACCAATACCATTCGGCATTTTTACGCAT
>JBBRJI010000719.1:0-3158 GCA_038219625.1 Pirellulales bacterium
GGTACAAATCGAGCCTCACGGACTGCAAGCAGCGCTAGAGGAACTGACGGCCTCGATCGCCAATCGACGCCAATTGACTTGTCGATTCGCTTGCTCAGCTTCAGTTGTCGTTTCGAATATTGCCGTTGCTACGCATCTTTAACGAATTGCTCAAGAAGCTCTGAACAATGCGCTGCGGCATAGTCAAGCGGATGAAATCATAGTCTCGCTCGAAGATCACGGTGACCACGTTGCCTTAGAAGTTACAGACAATGGGGTCGGGATAAACTCTGTTCTGAAACCTACGAAAAAATCGATTGACAGAAACGGGATGGGTTTGCGCACGATGCAGTACCGCTGCGGAATGATTGGCGGTACATTCCACCTCGAACAACTGGAATCGGGCGGAACAACCGTGAAGTGCATCGTCCCAGTATCCGGAGGACATTTTGATGACTAAGAAACACCAAAGCATTACGAAGATTCTCATTGTCGACGATCACCCGATGGTCCGCGAAGGATTAGCGATGCGCATCGAGTTGCAAGCTGATCTCGAGGTTTGCGGGGAGGCCTCTACGCAAG
Source organism: Pirellulales bacterium (assembly GCA_038219625.1). Taxonomy (GTDB): domain Bacteria; phylum Planctomycetota; class Planctomycetia; order Pirellulales; family Pirellulaceae; genus JBKCUI01. Next base: position 562 of record JBBRJI010000719.1, read on the forward strand.
ACGAGGCGTTATCGCTTGTCAAGCAAACAGAGCCGGACTTAATCCTAGTGGATATCTTTCTGGCAAGCGGGAACGGACTCGAACTCGTTAAGCAAGTGAAGTCACGATTCCCGTCGATTAAAATGCTCGTGATCTCAGCCTTCCAAGATTCGCTCTACGCCGAGCGGGCTCTCCGAGCCGGTGCGCTTGGGTATCTGAACAAACAACAATCGAGCGGAAAGGTGATCGAAGCCATCCGGAAGGTGCTTCAAGGGGAAAGATTCGTCGACCCAGAAATTGGCCGCCGACTCATCAACCAAGCGTTGGGCGGCGCTGGCTCGACGAACGCACCGGTGGAACAGCTTACCGACCGGGAGCTAGAAGTCTTCCGCTTGATAGGAGAGGGCACAACGACCGGTGCCATCGCTGGGCGACTCTTTCTAAGCGTACATACTGTCGACCGACACCGCGAAAACATCAAACGCAAGCTCGGTTTAGGGAATGCAAACGAACTCACCTGCGCCGCTGCGCAATGGTTAGTCGAGAATGGATGACAAATATGGCGATTTGAACCATGGGCGATCGGCTGTTGTAGAAATGAGTATACGATCGCAAACTTACGATGACTGCCAAAAGTCGCGTTGCAAGCGAAGAACTCAATGATTGCAATTAATCATGATGCCAGCTCTCCCCAATAGAACTATCCTTCGCGACCTGAACGCCGCTAATGTAGTGAGAAACAAAGGTGCCAGGAACCATTGTTTTTCGGTTATGTATTTGTTACGCTTGGCGCATGCCACGACCCAAACGAGCCGATGAAGCGAATTGCATTTACCATGCGTTAAACCCAATACCGATATCGTAGGCGATAGCAAGTCCTTTACGCCCCGGTTTATAACAGACCTTCCTGACCTAATGAGTCTGCCGTCCCGTTGCATGAAGCAGGTGCTCCAATGCAAGGCGAAAAACTAGAGTTTAGGAGAGGCCCAGCAAAAACAAGTCAACCCGATATTGGATACTTGGACGCTTAGGCGATAATGTCGTGCACGACGTTTCCATGTACGTCGGTAAGCCTAAAGTCTCGACCTGCATAGCGATAGGTTAGCTTTGTGTGGTCGAAGCCCAGCAAATGAAGCATCGTCGCGTGCAAGTCATGCACATGCACCTTGTTCTCGACCGCTTGGAATCCGAATTCGTCGGTTGCTCCGTGAACATATCCTCCCTTGACCCCGCCTCCCGCAAGCCACATCGTGAAGCCGTAGTGATTGTGATCGCGGCCACTCGTTGTTCCCGCGTTTGCCCCTGGCTTGGGTAGTTCCACAGTCGGTGTCCGACCAAACTCTCCTCCCCAAACAACGAGTGTGCTATCGAGAAGTCCGCGTTGCTTTAGATCCTTGAGCAAAGCGCCGATTGCCTGCGAGCATTCGCCTGCAAGCTTCCGGTGGTTCTCTTCGATTTTGTCGTGACTATCCCACGGTTGCCCAGCCCCGTGCCATAGTTGAATGTATCGCACACCGCGTTCTACCAGCCGCCTCGCAATCAGAATCTGCTTCGCCTGAACAGTATCGCCATACATTTCTTGAATCGATTTCGGTTCCTGACTGATATCGAACGCCTCGCTGGCCTCCATCTGCATGCGGTAGGCTAACTCGAAACTCTGCAACCGCGATTCAAGTTCCGCATCCTGCTGCCTCGCATCTTCATGTCGGCGATTGATTGCTTGGAGCAAATCGAGTTGTCGCCGTTGATCCGATTGGCTGATGCCCGAAGCGTTGCGAATGTTGGCAATAAGTTTTTCGATATCCTGGTTCTTGGTGTTCACGTAGGTCCCTTGATAGGCACCGGGCAAGAAACCGGATTGCCAATTCTCGGACCCTTTGATCGGATAGCCGCTTGGGCACATTGCGATAAATCCGGGTAAGTTTTGATTGACACTCCCCAAACCATACGTGACCCACGAGCCGACCGCTGGCCGAACTAATGTCGCATCTCCACAATTCATCAACATCAACGACGGTTCGTGATTCGGTACGTTGGCATGCATAGAACGAACAACACACACATCGTCGATCATTTCGCCAACGTGCGAGAACAAGTCACTGACCTCGATACCGCTTTTTCCATACTTCTGAAATTTGAACGGCGAGCGATAGGCGGCTCCGGTCTCCCGCTCCGTTCGCAGGTTGTTCGGTAGAACCTTTCCGTGATATTTGTCGAGGGCTGGCTTGGGGTCAAATGTGTCGACCTGCGATGGACCGCCGTTCATGAAAAGATGAATGACCGCCTTTGCCTTCGGAGCAAAATGCGGTTGCTTGGGAGACATCGGATTGAGACTGTTTTGCCCAGCCGACGCGGAATCGGCAAATAATCGACTAGGTTCCTCCGCCAATAAACCAGCCATCGCAATCGAGCCAAAACCAACACCGCTTCGCTGCAAAAACTCCCGGCGGCTGGATGGCATCGCATTCATCGCACGAAGAATCGAAAGTGGATCGGGTTGTTTCATCTCGTACTCAATTCTCCGGCAAGTTTTTTCCGGCAAGTGGTTTTCGGTCAATCAACGAAAGCGAACTCGTTACTTAAAAACAATACCTGCGCCAACTGCACCCAGGCATCAA
>JBBRJI010000720.1:0-3133 GCA_038219625.1 Pirellulales bacterium
GGCTCTTCGATGAGCTGTTTAGGCATCCCAGAAGAATGCGCCAGTTCCGTGTAATAGTGGTAGCCCAGCAGATCCGCCAACGACGTCGAGGTCGGCGCATGCGGATTGATATGCGAATGCGAATCGATCAAAACAATCGCATCTAACTGTTCAAACAAACTCTGCTGTAGTGTCTGGCTCATGGTTGCATTTATGGCTCGTGATGTTGGACTCTAACCGCCACTGACCGGCGGTATTAATGCTATCACAGAATGATTGTGTGCTTGGTCAATGATGGTGGAATCGGAAACAAACTCATTTTCAATTGCGATCCGTCCAAACTCAACGAGGGAACGCAGCGTTTCGAATTGAACCGCTAGCTCCTGTTTGAGTTGCAGGACAGATAACGGAAGGTTCACTTCGATCTCAATGGAGTCCGAACCGACCCGTTCGCGAGCGCCTGCAAACATTTTGACAGTCAATCGATCGCTCAAGATGAATAGCGGCTTTTTCCGGTTCCTGATTGTGCGGTCCCAATGTTCCAACAATCGTAACCTAGCGATTCGACCATGGTTTTGATGCGGGCTGAGTAATAGGGGCTAACGATGAGGACTAGGCCAATTCCCATATTGAACACATGTTCCATCTCTCGTTGTTCAATTTCACCCAGTTTCGCAATCCATTCAAATACGGGCAGGATTTTCCATGAGCCTCTTTCGAATATCAAGTCCACATCTGCCGGCAGGATACGCTCGGTGTTCTCCAACAATCCACCACCGGTAATGTGACCGATGCCGTGGACCACGTTCTTCACTTTGTAGTGCGTCAGCACGGTGCGGGTTAATTTGCTGTAGATCAAAGTTGGAGTCAAAAGCGCGTCGCCAACGGTCATACCTAATTCTGGTACAAAGCTGGCGATACCGAGTCCTGCTTTTTCGAAGACCGCTTTTCGTACAAGACTGAAGCCGTTGCTGTGAACACCGGACGAATGGATACCCAAGATGACGTCACCGGCTGCAATATCGCGTCCCGTGATGAGATTCTTTTTTTCTACTACTCCAACACAAAAGCCGGCCAAATCATAGTCTTCGGATTGGTACAAGTCTGGCATAATGGCGGTTTCTCCACCTAGTAGACTGCATTCCGCAGCGATACAGCCATCAGAAATGCCTTGTACAATCGCTTCGAGAAGTGGCGGATTGTCCTTGGACATAGCGACGTAATCCAAGAAGAAGAGTGGCTCTGCTCCCGTGCACAGGACATCATTGACGCACATTGCAACCAAATCGATACCGACGGTGGAATGCCTTCCGGCCTTGATGGCGACCTTGAGTTTAGTGCCGACACCATCGGTTCCGGAGACAAGGATTGGGTCCTGGTAGTTGCGGGAGAACAGCGACTTAGTGAAATCGAGGGCATAAAGCCCAGCGAACCCTCCGTCATTTCGCACTACTCGTGGCGTGAAAGTGCGGTGCATGAGCCTGGGCAACCGCTGCATCGACTGTTCATACAATTCAAGGTCGACACCGCTGTCTTTGTAGGTGATTGCCATCGGCGAGGCAGAAGCTTTGGTTGGGGGAAGTTGCGAAAAGCGTTTGGAGGGGCATTATCCCGTTTTTGGCGGATAAATAAAGTACGCGTCCAATTCATACACCTTCGTACACCCGTACTACAAATTCTCGTGGATACTGGCGAGTAGTGCTGCATCGCGGTAAACCCGAGGCAGAACTACCGAAAAAGTACTTCCGCACCCCAATTGGCTCGTCAAACTGATGTCGCCACCCAACAGTCGGCAAAGCTCTCGCACAATCGAAAGACCTAGCCCGCTTCCGGAATGTTCCCGAGTCAGGCCATCGTTGCCAGTAACTCCTTTTGCCTGTCTAAATTTCTCGAAAATGATCTCGAAGTCTCCAGAAGCCACGCCGACGCCAGTATCCGCCACAGACAGCAGCAGTTCGTCCTGGTTTTGCCACTCGCAAAACACGGTCACCAGACCACCCTCTGGAGTGAATTTGATTGCATTGGACAACAAGTTCGTCAAGATCTGCTGCACTTTGCCTTGGTCTTGCCGAATGCGCATCTCCGACTTGCTTGAGTCAACCCGCAGATCGATGTTTTTGTCCTCCGCCATTTTCATCACGATCTCACACTGGGAGTGAATTACCGACAGTATGCAGAATTCGGTCGGCCGAACCTCCATTTTTCCGGCCTCAACCTTGGCCAAGTCGAGTATGTCGTTGATCATGTCCAAAAGTAGACGGCCACTGCTTTGGATGTTGGATGCGTATCGTCTCTGTTTGTCAGTCAGGGATTCAAATCCCTGCAGGACTTCGCTAAACCCAAGGATACTATTGAGTGGTGTTCGCAGCTCATGACTCATGTTGGCAAGGAACTCACCTTTAAGCCGATTCGCCTCGAAAAGCTGCAGGTTAACCCTTGCCAAGTCGTCGACGCGCAAATCCTTTTCGACATTCACGGCTTGAAGTTGTTCCTGGGTTTCGGTCATGTGCCGAAGCATTCGATTGAAAGATTCGGACAATTCGTGAAATTCATCTTCGGTATCGACCGAGAATCGTAGTTTCGTGTCCCCTAAAGTGATCTCTTCGCTGACCTGCTTCATATAGCTAAGTGGACGGATGACCAGTCGTTTGAGAATCCAATGAATGAAGAACAGTGACAGCGCGAGAGTACAAATCGCAATCGAGCTAAGAACCGCATACGTCCACATGCTAGAGACTTGCGTATCAGCATATGGCATTTTGATTTTCATAACGCGAAAGGGATTGAGCGACGGTGTGGTGGAAGACGCCATTGAGGTGGATTTTGAAATGTGGCATTCGCGTAGACAGATTTTTTCAAATTCGATTGGATGATAGTAGTAGTACGAATCGGAAGAATGATCTTCCTGGAACGTGTGGGAAGCCGCACCGGTTAACGGAGCTGTTAATGAAATGGATTCAGGTGAGTTTGCAGTCTGCAAATTAGGCTCAGTCGATAGTGGCGCTGAGGCAGCCGCTTTTTCCTCGGCTTGCTTTGCTTCGGCGGCAGCAATACTGTCCTTTTCTGCGAGTTTAGAATGGATCCAGTTGATCTTTTCTAGGTCTCGCTTATCCGTAGCAAATGGGGCATTGAGGAATTCATGCTCCAAAAGATC
>JBBRJI010000721.1:0-3124 GCA_038219625.1 Pirellulales bacterium
GTTCCCGAATCACACCCGAGTCTACGATGGAAGCAAGAGCCTTTTTGGTACTCTCAAAGGGATGGGCTATCGCGTTGCGTTGCAAAACAAAGAGCACGTCGGACCCGCTGGATCGTTTCCGTATGAATACATCAATGGTGCCGATGACTTAACGGTGACCGAAGAGTTCTTGCGACGTGACGCCAAGCAACGTTGGATGCTTTCTTATTGCTCGAACGATCCCCATAGCCCATGGAATCGCGGCATCAAGAATCAATATGATCCGTCGAAGATCTCCGTTCCGCCCTACATGCACGACAATCAACAAACGCGTGCTGCACTCGCCAATTACTTCGCTGAGATTGGTAAACTCGATGAACAAGTGGGTGCCTTGATGGCATTGCTGGCCAAGAACGACCAAGAGAAAAACACAGTCGTGCTATTTGTTTCGGAGCAAGGTTGTTCGCTTCCCTATGGCGGGAAGTGGTCGCTTTACGACACCGGAGTTCGAACATCCACTTTAATTCGTTGGCCAGGAGTGATTGCGCCAGGATCGCAGAGCAATACTCTATTACAGTATGTCGACGTTCCTCCAACATTCATCGAGATAGCAGGCGGCGATCCAACCAAACTGGATACCGGTTGTCCCGATGCAAACGGAAACCGCACGATGGATGGCCGAAGCTTTTTGTCGGTCGTCAACGGCAAGTCGAACAAGCTGCGTGAGTATGTTTTCGCTCAGCATACAACCGTCGGAGTGAATGGCTTCAAAAAACCTTATCCGAGTCGCATGGTACGAGACGATCGTTACAAGTTGATTCGCAATCTTGCTCCTGAAAATGTCTTTACGATTGGCGGCATTCACAAGGGACAACCAATCGAATCTTGGCAGGAGGATGCGAAAAACGATCTAGCACTGGCGGCTCGTGTTGAATGGCTTTTTCGACGTCCAGGTGAGGAGCTCTATGACATGAAAAGCGATCCGTTTGAATTGAAGAATCTCGCAACCGTTGCGAACTTTGATTCGATTAAGTCGAAACTTCAAAGGGAGCTCGATGCTTGGATGAAGCAACAAGGTGATAAGGGACTTGAAACGGAAATGCTCGCTCCGACTCGTCAAGGTAAGAGCGACGAAGCGGCTGAAAAACGCGAGCCGAAAGCAAAGGGTAAGAAAAAAGTGGCCCTGAAAAAATGATCTGGCAAACTTCCGAACCAATGACTCAGACCATGACAAAATATCTCCAACCCTATTTAGTTGCGGCTATGCTATTGGGGCTTAAGTTTTGCACAAATGTAATCGCCGCTGATCGCCCCAATATCGTTGTTGTTCTCGCCGATGATCTGGGTTATTCCGATTTAGGTTGCTACGGCGGAGAGATGAAAACTCCGAATATCGACGCCTTGGCTGCGGGCGGGGCGAAGCTGACACAGTTTTACAATTCGGCGCGGTGCTGCCCGAGTCGAGCTTCATTGATGACGGGGCTGTATCCGACGCAGGCCGGCATCGGTGACTTCACCACTAACAAGCCGGATCCGAAGCGTGGCCTGGGATATTTAGGTCGGCTTCGTAATGATTGCGTCACGATGGCCGAGGTGCTCAAGCCCGCTGGCTATGGTTGCTATTACGTTGGCAAGTGGCATATGAGTACGGAGACCGGCCCAATCAAACGCGGGTTTGATGAGTTCTATGGCTACACCAATGACCATTCGCATGATCAATACGATGCGGACTACTATGTTCGACTCCCCAAGGGACGCAAGAAGGAAATCAATCCGCTCAAGGACCAGTTTTATGCAACGGATGTATTCAACGATTACGCTGTCGAGTTCATCAAGCAAGGGCAGCAAAGCAAGAAGCCCTGGCTTGTCTTCCTAGGACATTCATCGCCGCACTTCCCGGTGCAAGCTCCTGCGGATCGTATTGAAAAGTATGTCGAGACGTATCGCCGTGGTTGGGATGTGCTTCGTTCAGAACGATTTGATCGCATGAAAAAGTTGGGGCTCGCCAGCGGTGATCAGTGGAAGCTTAGTCCACGATCGATAGTGCCCGTCGACCGTGACGATATTGCGAACGGATATTCAGGCCAAGAAAATCCAGCTTGGGATTCGTTATCGAAAGATCAACAGCATGATCTGGCTCGGCGTATGGCGGTATTCGCTGCGATGGTCGAAGGAGTCGACAACGGTGTTGGGGAAATTGTCAGCCACTTAAAGCAGACCGGCGATTATGAGAGCACACTCATTCTGTTCATGAGCGATAACGGAGCATGCTATGAATGGGGACCACTTGGCTTTGACGGAACGTCTCGCAAAGGCGAGACGACGTTGCACGTAGGGGAAGATCTCAAACAAATCGGTGCACCTCATACTCATCAATCCTACGGTAGCGCTTGGGCCAATCTTGGCAACACACCTTTCCGAATGTACAAGCACTTCACTCACGAAGGGGGCATCAGCACTCCGTTCATTGCGCACTGGCCAAAGGGATTTGGGAAAGTCGAAAAGTGGATAAATGAACCGACCCACTTGATGGACGTGTTGCCGACGATCGTCGAAGCGACTGGTGCGAAGTATCCGAAAGAACTCAACGGCAATGCGATCATGCCAATCGAAGGCGTGAGCTTGCTGCCATTGCTTCAAGGTCAGAAAGTAGCTCCGCGAGCGATCGGGTTTGATCATCAGGCTGCTCATGCGTGGCGAGATGGCGACTGGAAAGCCGTCTACGCGAAACGTATGCCGCACAAATTGAAGTGGGAACTTTATAACCTTGCAGAAGATCGCTGCGAGCTCAAGGACGTGGCACAAACACAACCCGAACGACTTAAGGCGATGGTCGCCGATTGGGAAAAATGGGCTGCTCGCGTTGGCGTTACATGGGAACCCTACGAAACATCGGTTGCTGACCGGAATTAAAACGATTCTTGTTGATTGACGAACACAAGACCAACTCGCATCGTCTCTGCCGAAACGATTCATTCACCAACGCAAAACCTCTCACCAAATACTTAGAAAATGAAGAATCTACAAACACAGTTTTTTTGGAAACGTATCCTGCCCGCAATTGTCCTTACGACTTGCATCACCTGGACCGTCGTCGCGGAGGAGATTGTCGACTCATGGCAATTCACGCTCCGTCGTCCGGCCA
>JBBRJI010000722.1:0-3122 GCA_038219625.1 Pirellulales bacterium
GCATTCAATCAAGAAGAAGGTTTGTACGATTTAGCCATTCCTGGCGAAACCGTTGCAGTGAACGATTGGGACGATCTAATCGAGGGTTCCGCCGTGGAAGCCAAAATCGAAAGCGCCAATACCGGCGGCGTGGAATGTTTGGTAGGAAACGTTCGCGGCTTCATACCAATCAGCCAACTCTCGGAATTCCGCGTGGAATCGGCAGCAGACTACATCGGCCAGAAGCTCGTCTGCATCATCACTGAGGTCAATCCGCGTCGCGGAAATTTGGTCTTGAGTCACCGGGCTGTCTTGGAAAGAGAGAAAGCCGCCAAACGCAAGGAACGACTCGCATCCCTGGAAGTGGGAGAAGCGTGCGAGGGAATCGTTCGTAAAGTCATGGACTTCGGAGCGTTCGTCGATATTGGCGGGCTCGATGGAATGATCCATATCAGCCAACTCTCATGGGACAAAATCAAGCATCCAAGCGAAGTGGTAAAGGAAGGTGACAAGATTCAAGTTCGGGTCGAAAAGATCGACGTCGAAACTGGCAAAATTGGCTTGTCCTATCGTTCCCTGCAGGACAACCCTTGGACCGACGTCGACGCCCGATTTCCAATCGGTACGGTGGTGCATGGCAGCGTGACGCGGCTTGCCAATTTCGGAGCTTTTGTTCGACTAGCAACCGGTATCGAAGGGCTCATCCATATTTCGGAGCTGTCGCACAAACGGGTTGCCAACGTCGCGAATATCCTCAAGGAGGGCGAGGAGGTCGAAGTCAAGATTCTCACTGTTGATAAAGACAATCAACGAATCGGACTTTCACTTCGTGCCACGCAAGCCAAGCCTGAAACTGCCGCCTCAGCGGCGCAAAAAGCAGAACCAGAAGATGAACCGAAGCGTGAGCCGGCAGTTCGCAAATTCCAGGGTACGCTCAAAGGAGGGACCGGCGTCAACAACGGCGGTGAGCTATTTGGGCTCAAGTTGTAGTAAGTTGGTGCCATCAGCGACCGCCTGTAAGCACCGTCCGATGTGGACGAGCGGGGCCCTTCGCTCGTTGCGTTTCTTCCTTACCTGAGCGAGGGCCTCGCTCAGCCACAAACTAGAAGTGTCGCCTTTCGCACCGCGAAAGTGCGTCTCGTAATCGCACTTTTGCGGAGCAAAAGGCGACAAAGGCTACGGGAACTCCACCCATTTGCCTTCAATCCATCTTTCGTGCGGCGTGAATCTTGCTTTGTAGCTGAGATGCGGGTTCGCGGAAACATACATCCCTAAATAAGCATATTGCCTGCCGGAGTCGCAGGCAAATTCGATTTGCTTAAGGATGGAATAGGTGCCAAGTGAAAGCTTGGCATGTTGTGGATCGAAAAAGGTGTAAACGGCTGAAATGGACAAACGACCACAGTCAACGATGGAGATTCCAACCAAAGCCTCGTCCATCCAGAAGCTCAATTCCATGGAATGCGGCAAGCAGGTATCAACCAAGAAATTCCCATAGTCTTCGGGGCGATATTGGCCGTCTGGATCTCCTAAACCGCGTTGCGTTCGATGACGGTTGAAAATCCCAAGACGATGTTCGTCCAAAGTCGGTTTAGCTACACAGATTTTCAGACGTTGGTCACCCCGTTTTAAGACTCGCTTGAATGAGGCTCGCCAAACAAATTTCCTGACATCGACCCGTGACGGTTCGCACGCGGAGCAGGATTGACATGCGGTATGATAAAGGAATACACCGGATCGACGGATTCCACTTGCCAACGCTTGGTCGAACTCGTCGAGAGTCAACAGGCGGGCCGGTAGCTTCAACGGTAAGTCGGCAATACGACCGTCCAAGTAGGAGCAATCATGGACATTAGGAATCGAGTCCGCAATGGGGAGCGTACTCGGGAATCGAGAACGTCCTAAAGGGTCGGGGTTAGCCAACGCTTCCTCGGTTTTTGGGTCATTCATGTGGCGTTAAATGTCCAACTGCCTCACCGCAGTAGCCTTAGTTTGCAGTTTTGGATCGGGGCAATCGCAAACCGCAAACCCGTCAAACCTATTATAATCCTACCAGAATCGTTGCTGTGGGAAAGGCAACGCTGAAAAGTGTCCAAGTTTTAACGACTTTTCAATCGCGGGCCACTATCCTTCTGTCGGACGAACGCGAACACTTGCTTGTCCTCGACCACAAATCGGTTCCCAACGAATCGGTTAGGCTACGCTTGGCCAAGACCGATGTTATACTTGGGCAGGAGGCTTCGAAAAAGCATTAGCAATTTACCGCGTAGGAGCCTACCATATGTCAAAACGACCTCATGATTCCAAGAACAAATTGAGAAAGGTCGAAATGAGTTCGTACAAAGGCCTTGATGGCATTCTTCAGAATTGGGAGTTTGACCCCCACGCCCTGTCCGTCAGGCTGGTGAAAGGGGACGACGGCAGAGATGTCATCCAGATGCGAGTCGATCTTGGAGTCCTCCAAATGGAAACCCAGGGGAGGCCTGACGGACTCACGCCAGATGGTTTCTCAACTTTCCTCGACAGCATGCTTGACGTCGAAAAAAACGATCAAGATTTCGTCATGGACGAGGACCAATGTTTTGAAGCCGACCGCGAATTTGTTCAGTTCTATCATCGCCGAATTTCCTGGTTGCGTTTGCAACACTATCATCGCGCGGTCGAGGACGCCGACCACACTCTGTCGCTCATGGATGTTTGTCGAGACCATTCGCCAGAAGAAGAATGGACCATGAGCCACGAACAATACCGTCCTTTTGTATTGTTCCATCGAACTCAGGCTTCGGCCTTAGCAGCCCTCGAAGACGCCGATGCTGAAGATGCCGTCACAGAGATCGACACTGGTCTCGAACTAATGCGAACGGTTTTCGAAGAACATGATGCAGAAGAGGAATTCGAGCAGGACGAAATGGTCTTACAACTTCGCAAGCTTCGGGATTCGCTCAAGGAGGAATACCTTGGACCAAGTCTCGAAGAGCGGCTCGAACACGCAGTCAAGTCCGAAGAATACGAGTTGGCCGCAAGACTTCGAGACGAGCTCGCTCGCAAACAGAATTAAAAGGCGAGTCGCCTTTAGAGGTAGGAAAGCCGCATTGAGTTGCGGCTCCTCTCTTGGCTCGGGGACGCTTTAGGGCCGCTCGATC
>JBBRJI010000723.1:0-3120 GCA_038219625.1 Pirellulales bacterium
GATTGGATCTAATGGCGTTTCTGTCCTAGAGATCTTACCTAGGCTGGCTTTTGATGTTTTCTGACTTATTTTATTCTTTACCATTTCGGAAGTCCTTTTCGCATGCGCTTGGTCGCAGCCAAGGTATTAAATTTATCGGGATCGAATGGCCCGTGCCAGTCCATGAAATCTTCGTGCTGTTCATGTGACGGGTCCTTGATGGCGGCGACGAAATCCACGAAACCGGAAACGCCCCCGATGTCTTCAGGAGGACAAGCTCGCTCGCCGGATACGCAGTAAGGATATTTTTGATTGGGATCCTTTGGGAAAACCTTTTTCAACTGAATTTTATGTAGCCAACCATCGCCGAAATCGTATTCGTACCTCAGGCGGAAGGAATCGCCGTGGTTGGCAACCAAGTCGCTGATTTTGATGTCGCGATAATCCTTGGCACCGAAATCATCGAGATCGGATTCCATGAACCGGCCATCCGTGAACCGCTCGTCGCCAATCTCGAACTGGTGCATGTGTGAATTGGTCCAACCCATAGCGGTTTGGATCAGCGCGTGCAAGTCGCCTAAGGAGACGTCGGTTGTTTCGATTTCCCGCCATATGGCCGGATTCGTTTGTTCAAGTGTGATTTTGAATCGATAGGCGTTGGCATTTTCTGTTTTCGAAAAGCGCGTTGAAAGCGGCGTAGGCATTTGCGTCCAAACCCGCACCGTTCTTGTAATTCTCTTGCCTTTCCAATTCGGGATTGAATCGAGCGGAATCAAGATTTCAATGGAACGGGCCACCCCCGGTTGTCGTCGAACGAACCCTCTCTTCTCGAGCATCCGCATCATTTGATTGACTGATGGCGGCGAGACTTTCATAGCCGTCGCTATTTCGGATTCGGCAGGAGCTAAGCCAAATCCCTCCAGGTACGATTTGATAAACGCGAGATAGCGACCTTGAGTTGGAGTGAATTCTGACATGGGTCTTTCTTCGTCTTTGGTCCTGTCGTGATTACTGCTTTGAGTGCCCAATTGCTATTTCGCTTACTCGCTCGAAAAGTGAACTCGTTATACGCTGAAGTCGACTCGTTGCTTGAAGCGAAGTCCTTGCAATGCTTCAACGGCGATGGCACTACAGATGTTAGTATAAGCGGTTTTTCCGAAGGCCAGGAGATACCCTAGCTAGCCAACGGAACACGAGTCGCTGCGATTTGACTTCTCAATGGCTTTGATAGACTTAATGGCCGCCCCTATTAAACCATTACAAACAGTCTCCCGTCACGATCTTCGACGGTAGATTCAGACTCTAGGAATTCAATTTCCTTTGCAAAAAGCGTTTGTGTGGCTTGCCCATTGCTAACACCAAGAAGTTTTGCAGCAGAACCTATTGTTTCGGATTTATTCGTTCCGATGCTCTCAGTGACAACCTTGACTAACGCCGCACGTATTTCCTCTGGTGCGATCAATTCTGGCTTACGTAGATTCGGGTTCTCGAGAGAACGGCGAGATCGCACTAAAAAAACCGTTTGCCCTTCACGAAATACAAAATCGCCACGACGATCTGCAGTTTTGCATTTCACCAGCAACTGGACCGCAGATTCCACTTTGATCTTAAGAGACGCAACCAGCCGTCCTTCACCGAGTAACTTGATTAAACGCCGACCGATTTCTTCAACATGAATTGGAGCTTCAATTTCCAGGATTTGGTCGATAATTTTTTGTAACTGATCTTCCTTCAAGTTGCTCGGGCTTCCGGAAAATTCTCGCACAACAAAATCTGCCTCCACGTATTCATTAGCACTACCACCATCCTCAGCGCTGCTTCCACTCGAGACTTCCAATCGCGTCCAATAGGTTTGTCCGTCGTTTTCATTGCGGTTGATGCGGCCTGTTATAATTGTCGCGGATTCAGCGCCCGCCCGATCAGTTTCGTCCCATTGGAGTTTTGCGGTGGCCAATGCTTCGATTACGCGACCAACTTGCTCCGCTGGTCGTTGAAACCAGTCGGTGCTCCAAATTCGATGGATGTGCCAACCTCGTGATTCTAGAATCTGTTGCCGTAATCTGTCACGATCACGGACCCACCTGGCGCCGTGGAATTGTGCACCATCGCACTCGATGCCTAACAAATATCGCCCTCGATTCTCCGGATCTCGTATGGCCAGATCGATATAGAAGCCTCCAACACCAATTTGATGATCAATTTCAAGGCCCTTTGATCGTAAAGCTCGCGCGACTTGGTCCTCAAAATCACTATCTACATCGCCATGCGATTTTTCGGCGTCCAAATGCCCCGTTTCGGCATAGTTAAGGTACATCTTGAGAGCTGCTACACCATCGCTCTGGCTTCGATTCAGATCTATGTCACACGCTTTTATCGACGTAAAGACTTCGCATGCGGAAGCGGCACGACTAATGAGGACGTTGAGGCGTCTTTCGCCTCCCTTGCGATTTAGCGGACCAAAGTTTTGAGCAAAATAACCGTCTTTGTCCTTAGCGTATCCAACAGATATATAGACAACGTCCCGTTCATCTCCTTGAACATTTTCAAGACTCTTAACAAAAAACGGTGCCATTCCACCACTCATAAAGAAGTCTTCAACCGATGCGTCTTCTCGCCTTCTAAGTTCAAGTTCGTCCAAAATGGCATCTCGTTGAGCAGCGCTAAAAGTTGCAACACCAAGTGACAACTCTGGTTGTTTGCGGGCATGTTCCATCACGGCGTCCGCGATAGCGATCGCTTCATTGCGATTGGCTCGTGTTCCGCCACGATCATAGCAACCATTCGCAACATAGCGAAGTTTGAGCCCCAAGGATCCACCGTTCGTTAAAGGGCTTGGAACAATGAACAGACGATTTTCATAGAACTGCCGATTGCTGACGGCAATCAGTGATTCGTGACGGCTTCGATAATGCCAACGCAGCATTCGATTTGGAACGCCTTGTGCTTCACATAGGCCCAGGATGCTTTCTAAATCACCCGCATTATTAACGCCATCGTCCTCATCATCGCCTTCCGCTTCGCCAGAAACCCGTCCAAAAAAGTTAGTTGGCGGTAATTGACGTTGATCGCCTACGACCACAATTTGTCGACAACGAGCAATTGCGCCTAACGCGTCGACCGGCTGAACTTGGCTGGCCTCAT
>JBBRJI010000724.1:0-3092 GCA_038219625.1 Pirellulales bacterium
CGGACCAAGAAATCCGACAGGCAATTGCAGAAGCAATAGAAAGTCTGCGTACGAGTTCAGTCCGAACATCCACAGCACACCGCTCCAGCCGCGCAGTTGCTGCCGATCAACGGTCATCGGAATCACAATCACCACACTGACAATAGCCACTGTGAACACCAGAAACCGTGGCAAAATGCGCAGCGAATGCAACATCTGCATCCGAGCAATCGGACCGATACCAAACCAACGTCTAAACTGCGGCAACGTCAACCGTCGCGTCCAACCGCTGTTCCCCGAGATGCCACTGCGCAGCGAGCTCTGACGCCGCGCGACCGATAAATCCGTGCGCGTCGTACTGGCCTCCAAGTAATCGCCACCCAGCAAATAAATTAGCCCCACAAGCAACGCAATGACCAGCAACCTTCCCGGCAACATCAACACGGTGTCTGGCCACAAGATGCTGCTGCTCAGCGGAGCGAACATCCATTTCAGCGGTGGTAACACATATTGACCAATCGGTGTCTGCAGCGCCGCCGCAGCAATCTTAGGCACCGTAACCGTTTCATCTTGGCTGCGAATCACGTCCATCGATTGCATGATCATCATGATCAGAATCGCCATCGCGACAACCGTGCCGATTCTGCGAAAGCGACGGATCGCGGGGCCGTGCGCACGTCGCGCAGAGAGTGAAACCACCATGCCGACCAGCAGTGACACAGCGATCAACAGCCACAGACCGATGAGCGCCGAGGGGAAATTTCGCATGAAGGCGATTCCCAGCAGCGCGAGTACGACCGAGCTGATCGCGGCACGATAAGCGAGTCTCACTAGGTTCAGCGTAATGATGTCACGCTGCGGAAACGGACCAGCAACAATAAAGTGGATCTCAGCCGGTCGCATGACCAAGCCCCGATCTGCTGAAGATGTCAACCAAGTTGCGATGAGGTACAGCGAGGCCCAAAACGGCATCGCATCACCAAAGCGACCACCCGCTCCGCTCGCTGAAATTTCGCCGCTGGCATTCCCAATCCATTGAGTAGCAATGAAGAGCCCGACGAACGCAAGCATCATCAGCAACAGTAAGAGCTTCCGCCAACTGCGTCGAACTTGCAGCAATCCGCGGAACGATCCGCGAATGTCAAACCACAACAGTTTCCAAAGCGCTGCGTGCATCACGTGCCAGATTCGCCAGTGGATTCAGAATCGCCGGTAGCGAGAAAGAAAACTTCCTCGAGCGAACTTGTTTCTCCAAAGCGTGCACGAGCCTCTTCGAGCGAACCTGAGAAGAGGCACTTTCCTTGCCGCAGGATGACCAAGTGCCGACAGATGTCTTCGACCAGCGCCAGCAGATGACTGCTGACCAACACTGTCGCGCCGCTGTCGACGCGTTCGACCATCGTTCGTTTCAGCAACCGAATCGCCGCTGGATCCAGCCCTGTTAGCGGCTCGTCAAAAAACAGCACTTGGGGCGCATGCAAGTAAGCACAAGCGATCGCCACTTTCTGACGCATGCCACGCGACAACTCACTAGCCTGCGCATGGCGTTTAGTCTCCAAATTCAATTGCTTCAGCAACGACTCAGCGACCGGCACGAAGTCGTGAACCGAGTAAGCCGAAGCGATGAATTGCAGATGCTCCCAAACGGTCAACGTCTCAAACAAGGGCGGATCGTCGGGCACATAAGCGATCCGTTGCTTGACCTT
Organism: Pirellulales bacterium; assembly: GCA_038219625.1. Lineage (GTDB taxonomy): Bacteria > Planctomycetota > Planctomycetia > Pirellulales > Pirellulaceae > JBKCUI01. Next base: position 1,686 of record JBBRJI010000724.1, read on the forward strand.
CAGCGGTTCAGCTTGCACGTCAAAACCCGCAACTGACAATTGCCCCGAAGTCGGGCGTAGAATCCCACAAAGAGCGCGCATCGTGGTGGTCTTACCTGCTCCGTTCGGGCCGATCAAGGCACCGATCGTGCCCGCTGGGAGCGAAAACGAAATGCCATCCGCAGCGACAACCGACCCGTATTCCTTTCGGAAATCGACCACTTCAATCATGCGGAGCTCGCGTTGCTACTCGTGCTACTTCTTGATGTCGAACGCATAGATCAAATCCAAATCGCGCAGAAACAACTTGCCCTCTGCGATCACCGGATGCGTCCAGATCTTCCCCTGCTGTCGTTCGATTTTGGTCTGCTCCGGCAAACTGAGCTTACCGCGCGGCAGCCATTTTTCCTTTGATGGTTCGACTAAGTAACAAGTGCCCGTGCCATCACCAAACACGTACAGCCGACCATCTGCGAAAGCGACCGATGCGCTACCGTCGCCTGACAATCGTTCGCTCCACTTTACTTCACCGCCACGGAAATCTTGACAAACAAAGCCGCCGCCTTTCTTCAATCCGAAAATGCAACCATCATGTAGCACGACGCCGCCATGGTGATTTTGCATGTTCTTGTTAGCGTAGACTTCTTTGGCTTCCACTTTGCCGTTGGTCGCAGTGACTTCAACCAACACGCAACCCGTCCCGTAATCAGAAGTGTGATAAACAAAATTGCCATCGATAATCGGAGTCGGAATGGTGGCTGTTCCGTTGCCGCTCGAATTGTTCGTCCAGAGTGTGCTGCCATCTTTGGCCGAGAATGCAACCATACCGCGTTCGGCAGCGGAGATGTAAGTATCGATGCCGCCAACCGTATGCTTCATCACTGAAACATAGTGCGGAGCCGCTTCAAAACCCGAACTACCAAAAATCTTCTTACCCGTTTCCAGTTCGAGCGCGACAAGGAACTCTTTCCCGCCCGGACACACAACGACTCGATTGCCATCCACCAGCGGCGATTCGCTGTAGCCCCATTTCGGCAGTTGCCCCCCAAGGTCGCTTTTCAGGTTCACTTTCCATTGCAGCTTGCCCGAAGCCAGTTCGAGACTCGCCAGGGTACCGCCATCGTCGAGCACAATCACGCGGTTGCCAACCACCGTTGGAGTGCTCCGAGGCCCGCCGCCCCAACCCTGCATATAATCATTGCTCGGAACCGCGTCGGCTAACTCGGTCCTCCAAACCTGCTTGCCATTTTTAGTGTCGATACAGATTGCAAAGTTCTTACCGTTGATCGTTCCCAGTGTGTAGCCTTGGCCATTGACCACCGCGAGCGACGAGTAACCTGTCCCCGCTTCCGAAAACTTCCAAACCACCGCAGGCCCTGACTCGGCCCACTCTTGCTTCAGACCAGTTTCCAAACTTTTGTGATCGCG
>JBBRJI010000725.1:0-3089 GCA_038219625.1 Pirellulales bacterium
CCCGGTTGCTATCCGAAGCCGCCCGCTTACGAACTGCCGTGGATCGCTTCTGGTATGCCTCCCCTACCCTGCTGCTCCTGTCCGGCCTGTGCTACGCGCTTGGCTTGCTTCCTGCCAATTGGTACTGGCGCCAATGCCTACTCACCATGGACCAGCGCGCTCCATTGCTCGCTACCTCTTGGGCTTACTTTTACGGCGGACTAGGCAAGTACTTCCCAGGCAAAGCCATGGTCATCGTCCTGCGACTTAACGCACTTTCTGCTTACAACTTTAAAAAAATGGCAACCGCGATCACCATCTTCATGGAGACGCTCACCATGATGGCCGTCGGCGGTGCACTTGCCTCACTCTGTTTAATTGCACTCAACCTCGACTGGAAATTAACCGCATTAGCAGTCGTACTTTTGCTGTGCATGTTCCTGCCAACACTTCCGCCAGTCCTGCGTTTCATCATTACTAAACTCCAACGCGGTGTCTCAGCCAAAACGCTTCGCGAATGGACCAGCCGCATACATACCGGTCTGATTCTCAAAGGTTGGGGAGCCATGTTGGTAACTTGGCTGATGCTTGGCCTCAGCCTACTCTGCGTGCTCCAAAGCCTACCGATTGCCGAGCAAACGACGACGAACTGGACGCAGCTAATGCTCAGTGCGCTCGGTGCCTGCACACTGGCGGTTGTGTTAGGATTTGTTTCACTCTTGCCAGGCGGCGCAGGCGTTCGCGAAGTTGTCTTGTCTACGATCCTTGCACCGATCGTCGGACCAACTGCTGCGTTGTGTGCGGCAATCTGGTTGCGAGTAATCTGGTTAGCTACCGAGCTGGCATTGGTTGCACTCATCGCCTTGATACGAGTTGCCCTGCCTCGCTCAGCTTCCGCAGAAACTACAATCGCGTAACTAAACAAATCACTTTACCAGAGTTCACTAAGTCCTACTATGTTGTCGATCGTCATCCCAGTGTTCAACGAGCAGGATAGCCTCGAAGAGTTGCTCACGCGAATCGAGCAAGTCGCTTTCCAGCACGGTTACGAACTCGACGTCTTGCTGATCGACGACGGTTCTTCAGACAACTCGTGGGCAAAAATTGAACAACTCAGCCAACGATTCACCTGGGCTCGCGGCATTCGTCTGCGAAGGAACTTCGGGAAAGCCGCCGCGCTCGCTGCAGCCTTTGAACGCGCTCAGGGGACTCGCGTCATCACGATGGATGCAGACCTCCAAGACGACCCTCGCGAAATACCCAACCTGCTCGCAAAGCTCGAGTCCGGATTCGACGTCGTATCCGGCTGGAAGAAAGTTCGGCATGATCCGTGGCACAAGGTGTTCCCAAGTCGCGTGTTCAATTCTTTAATCAGTTGGCTGACCAATGTGCAGTTGCATGATCACAATTGCGGATTGAAAGGCTACCGCCGCGAAGTGCTAAACGAAGTTCTTCTATATGGCGAAATGCACCGCTTCATTCCCGTACTCGCCGCTTCGCGAGGATTTCGCGTCTCGGAAATCGTTATCGAACATCATGCTCGCAAACACGGCAAGTCAAAGTACGGTGTCGAAAGATTTATCAAAGGCTTCCTCGATCTGATGACCGTCTACTTTCTCACCGGCTACGGCAATCGACCCCAGCACTTGTTAGGCACCGCTGGATTGGGTTCATTTTTGGCCGGTGGACTTGGGCTTTTTTTCCTCAGCATCATGTGGGTCGTCAGCCGCCTGACTTCCATGGACGATGTGAATCTTCACGAAAGAGCGATCTTTTACTTCTGTATCGTTGCGTTGTTACTCGGAGTGCAATTGGTATCGCTCGGCTTTCTCGCTGAACTGATTACCGCTCAAAATCGCCCAACTCGAAAACCGTTTAGCATTGTTGCGGATACCAAAGCTTCCGGCGGCGACTTGCAGAAGGATGGGTTAAATTGAGTACCTCAGCCCTCAAACCGCGACACAATTCTCTGGCCATCGCCATCGTCGTTGTCGGCGTCGCTGTGCAACTCTTTCGCATCTTGCAAGTTGAAGCGCCCACCGGCGAAACACCTTTCTTTAGCGCCAACGATCGCAGCCGCTGGTGCACGATTGCTGCACTTGCCATCGACGGCACCTACCAAATCGACAAAGTTCTCGAGCTGCGAGATCCTAAAACCAAACGGCGCACTTGGTATACCATCGACCTTGTTCGCCACCGCGGCCAAGACGGAGAACTTCATTACTACAGTAGCAAGCCACCGCTGCTGCCGACTCTGTACACAGGCGTTTACTTAGCCGTTCGCTCCGCTACTGGCGCGACGCTGATGAAGCACACATTTTTTGTCGCCAAGATCATGTTGATCATCGTCAACCTGATTCCGCTCGCATTGCTGTGGTTGATCATGGCTCGCAAAACCACTCGGGAACACGAGTCCGATGTTTGGTCAGTTGTCATCCTGACACTCTTCATCTCCTTCGGAACATTCCTGTCCACCTTCTGCAATACATTAAACAATCATCTTCCCGGTGCCATCGCCGCGGGTTTTTCACTCTGGTGCTTGGATCGCATCTTTCGAGATGCGCAACGACGTTGGTACTGGTTTGCATTGTGCGGCCTTGCCACCAGTTTCACCGCAGCGAATGAACTCCCCGCGCTCAGTTGGGTGGTCATCGTCGGCGGGCTGCTGTTGCTGATCGATATGCGTCGCACACTGCTCGCTTATCTCCCTGCCCTACTACCAGTTGCGATCGCTTTCTTCGTGACCAACTACATCGCACACGGCGTTTTGCGTCCGGCGTACGCACATCGAAACTTGGGCAGCAAAGTGTTTGAGTTAGAGATCAAACCTGGAACAAAGCTGGACGCCGTGAACATCGAAGAACTGATAGCGGCCGCCAACACGCACAGCATCGCGATTAGCCCTCAAGCGATCATTCGCCCTGCGCGCCGAGCTGACGTGTACGAACTGTGGGACGAAGCCAAGCAACAACGTCTTGGGCTGCGGCTGGATCAACCAAACACAGTCGGCATCTATACTTGGGACGATTGGTACGATTACCCAAACAGCTACTGGATCGGCGATCGGAAGAAAGGAGTCGATCGCGGCGAACCCAATCGACTGGTTTATG
>JBBRJI010000726.1:0-3072 GCA_038219625.1 Pirellulales bacterium
GAAGAGTGCGAGTCCGACACCGGGCGATTCGATCTGCCGATTGCCTTGAAAATCTTACATGCTGAGGCTGACTATCGCAGCCGGAGTGAAAATCCACAGGGAGATTTTTTCTTTCAATTCGAATCGATGTGCCGGAACCGATTGAACTACGATCGCGGTTTGAAGGCGATGTCGGGCGACTGTGTGTACGATGCTCAATGGGCCGAGTGGATCTTGATTGTCCGTCGACAATTGGGCTTAGTCGATCTCGCGGATCTGATTTACGGTCGCAGCCAAGCCTTTGTCGAATATCGCGCCAGGCGAATGGGCGAGGACGAAACGCCACTCCCATACCCGATTCTTTTTGGCGATAAAGAAGGCCGAATCGCTTTTGCCAATCGGCGCAAAGACCCACTTTTCCTTTTTGCCGCCATGCAGCGACATCTGGGCTATCCAGTGGTTCCAAAATACGAAAAAGCCGAGGAAACTTTAGAGCAGATCCCGCAATTGCAGCGTCGACTCGAACGATTAGAGGCGAGGCTCAAGCTGATGGAAGAGGAGCAAAAGCACCAAGGAATCGATTTAAGTAAGTTTTATGGGAAACCGCCAGAGTTTTCTGATTAACGCGACAGGTCGACTCAAATCGAATCGTTGTGGGGGGGAAATAGTACTGTACTCAAGAATTTTGGAACTTTTAGGAAGGCTTCCTCATCCGAAACAATGACGAGACCCACGGAATGGTCTCAAAATTGGTATCCTCGGGACGGAACCCCACATTTTGAACGCACGGTCACGTATGTACGCTCCAGACGAAAAAACCGAAGAATTGCTGAATGGCTATTTGGACGGCTATTTGTCTGCCTCGGAAGAGCAAGAGATTAAGGCGTTGCTAGATGCGGATAACTTGGTTCGCCAGCATTTAGAGTCCTTGAAAGTCTTGCAATCCGATTTTCGTCAGATGCTGCAATCGCCGGAAACTCGACATCTGAACCAGTCGAATGTTCTCCCACGCAAATCAAACGCAGATCTGTTCCACAGTGTGCTTACAGAAGCTCGGCAACGAGTCGCTACGGATCCAGTTCATGCAGGTGCCACTTGGGTTCTCCCGAAACAAATACTCGCAACGCCAGCCACACTCCCACAATCCGACAATCGATGGATTTGGGCTTTGGCAGGATTAGCTGCCTCTTTAATTGTCGCTGCGGGTTGGCTGCTTCAAAGTCGGCTTCCAAGCGACTCGATAAACGGCCAGCAAGGTCTTGTTGCACAAGTCGACAAGAAATCGGATGCGATAGGACTTACAGGAGATAAGGTCGAATCAATTACAACCGTTGCTCCCGAATCGGCGACTTCGAAACCGGATTCCGTCGCAATGAATGGTCCGATCGAAAACGACGCAGACCGCGAAGCTGGCCTGATAAAAACTGAGCCGATGTCACTAGCCACGGGTAACGGTTCTCCTTCAGTTGGTACAGTTGGCCCGATAGCACCCGAAGCTAGCGCATACGGCTCTGGAAAAACACCAAGTTCATATCCTGTCGCTCCAGTTCCAAGTAACAGCTTTGTCAAACCTAACTCTCAACCAACGGCTGAACAAGTCGCTGCACTGGAGAACGCTCTCAAAGGTTCCGTGAATCTTTCTTACTTGCTAGTTGTAGATATATCGCTTCAAGACAATGAAGAGTCGCGAGAGATACTCGAGCAAATCTTGACGAGATATGACATCCCCTCTGCCGTCGATATGAATGTCGAAGAGGGTACACTCAAAAAGCTCGCCGATTCTCGTCTGATCGCCAGTGGTAAAGTTGTTCTTCCGGATTCTAAGCCGAAAGCGACTTCAAACGATACTGGCTCAAAAGATACTGGCGACGCTGAAAAAGCAGGACTGATGTTTGTGAAGGCTCGAGGTGAACGTCTGGATGCAGCGATCATTGAGATCATGCAACGAGTGGATGCCTTTCCGGAATTCTCCATGGACATGGCATTCGATGCGCCCGCGCAGTCTCTTGCATCCGAGTTGCAGTTCATTCAAGAAGCGGCACTTCCCAAAAATGCTCCCGTAGCAAAATCGAGTATCGCTTCGATGCTGTCCAGCCGATACGCCGCAGAAAATGCATCTGAAAACGCTGTCAACCGTTTTCAAGCCCCGCAACGACGCGGCTTGCCACTTGCGACTGAGAAGCGACTGAGTGGGAAGGGGCCAAATGGACTTGGAGCGGAGATGATGAATCCGATTTCTTGTGCGATAATAATCTTGCGAGAAGCGAAGTAGTCACAAATCGAAGTAGTCGCAGATCACTGAGGAAATTGAAGTCGCCAAAGCTGAAGGTTTCCCGCCTGATACATCAGCTCTCTATTGAACGGCCTGTCTTTTCCGGCATCCATTATTGTCCATGGTTGACTGGTTCTTGCTAACAGCCAGGCTTGACCTTTGATGTTATTCGTCGAGTCGACATTGGTTTCGATCGTCGACGTCCAACTGGACGGCGAGTTCGCCAACACGACGATTGGATCAGGGGCAATAAGCTTTCTTTGAGTGAACAGCGACTCGATGGCAAAAGCAAAGTAACGTCGTCTCGTTTCTGAGGAAGCATCGATGAGCTGTTGGTCTTCGGTCTCGATCAACATCGGAGCAAGAAAAACGAGATCACCCGCTTGTTTGTTTTCTTGAAGCACTTCGAACGCCCTTTCCCAGTCTTCGGAGCGTTGCCATGCAATAAAGTCACCTCGACCCCAAAGCGGCCAGCTCCCTTGCAACCATCCCTGCACTCCTAACGCGAGAAGACCAACGGCTAACACCCAACGAACCTGATTCAGTCTTAAAAGAAGCAACATCCCTGCAATCCAAATCGCTGGGTAAATCCCGATCAGATAACGAGAATGCATCAATGGTGCCCAGCCGATAAAGCAGAGTCCCCAGTTGGTGACTAGGCAAATCAATGTGAGCGAAACGGCAACGAATAGAGGCGAAAAAGGTGTCTTTCCTGAGCCGTGGACGCTAGCCTCGGGTAACGCATCGAACGACGTTCCAACGACCAATCGGCGGATGCTGCTACCCGTGGCTAGCGCCATCGGCTCAGTGTGTAAAAGGCT
>JBBRJI010000727.1:0-3037 GCA_038219625.1 Pirellulales bacterium
GCACAAGCAAGCCGTTTGGTGGCGAGAAAAGAAAAAATCAGACCATTGTAGAAGTTGAAGACTTGCGTGCTTTTGACATGTCACGCAAGCCGCTCAAACTTTCAGGAAAAGCTATACTAAAACGTGGCGATACTCCCGGCGGAGAAGGTACATTTTCTGCAAAAGACGGAACTCGCTACAACATGAAAATTACCCGCTTCAAAGAATAGAAATATAACGAGCAGGGTTACCATCGCCACCTTGAACGGGCCTAACCTCTTCCTCGTATCGACTACCGGATGCAAACTGCGCGGAACAGCCCTTCAAGGTTAGGTTCGAAACGTCCGCATGGTTTGGGTGCTTAGCACAGAACTAAGCACTGCACTTTACGAACGTATCTTTCGATCGATCATCGGCGATGGTTCTTGCAAGACGGAGAGCGATGGGCCTAGTACAATAGCTAACGGTTTGTCGCCGAGGCAGGGGCGCATGCAGGTAAATGTGTGAAGAGCGTCTCGGTTCAATTAGCGACGATCGTGGTCGATTGTTTTTCTTTGAAAGTTCAGCATTCAACATGACGCAGACTAGTTTGAGCTTTCAATGGACTGCTGGGACGTTGTTGATTTCAGTTGCTGCCCTAGCGATTGTGGCTACGCTTGGTTTGATCGCTTGGCGGCGCAGCGGATTTCGACGCCAGATCATGTGGCTCGAACTGCTACGAGCAGCTATCGTCGGCTTCGCGGTCCTGCTGCTGAACCAACCCGAATCGGTCGAGCAATTCTTGCCGGAACAGCAACCAACTGTGGTGGTGCTCGGCGATGCATCGCTCAGTATGTCGACGCTCGACGTGGGGCTGAGCGACACGACCACCGGACCTTTGCAATCGCGCGAACAAGCGATCTCGGGACTGATGCAAGAGGAAGCTTGGAAGGATGTCGGAACGCAATTGAAAGTTGTGTTGACTCCGTTCGGCTCCGGCGACCTGAAGAACCAAAGCGATCTGCATGCGGCCCTGAAGCAAGCTCGCGAAGATCATCCGAATCTGCGAGCTGTGGTGATGGCATCGGACGGTGATTGGAACACGGGACAACCGCCCGTCGAGATGGCGATGCGAATGCGATTGGATCAAGTCCCGATCTTCGCCGTTCCAGTCGGCAGTCAATCTCGTTTGCCGGATGTCGAGTTACTCAGTTTCGATGTGCCGACGTTTGGTGTGTCGGGCAAGACAGTTCGCATTCCGTTCACGATCGAAAGCTCACTACCCCGCGATCACATGGCGACGGTTGTGATGACGACTGCCGAAGGAGTTCGCGTGACTAAGGACGTTCGTGTGGTCGCGATGGGCCGCACGACTGACGCAATACTGTGGAAACCAGAAACGGTCGGCGACTACACGCTGACGCTGACGGTGCCGACGCATGGTGAAGAGCGACTGGTTGAGAACAACGTTAAGACCGCTCCAATTGCAATTCGCGAGGAAAAGCTGAAGGTTTTGGTGATCGAGACCTTGCCGCGGTGGGAGTACCGTTACTTGCGCAACGCATTGTCTCGTGACCCAGGCGTGGAAGTAGCATGCTTGCTCTTTCATCCGGGGCTCAGCAAAGTTGGCGGCGGCAATCGCGATTACATTCAAGCCTTCCCCGACGCGCTCGAAGAGCTTTCGAAATACGACGTGGTGTTCTTGGGAGACGTTGGTATCGAAGAAGGTCAGTTGACTGAAGAGCAATGTCGCTTGCTGAAAGGTTTGGTTGAGCAGCAGGCGAGCGGTTTGGTCTTCATGCCTGGTTGGCAAGGCAATCAACTGTCGCTTGTCAACTCGCCGCTCGATCCGCTCTTACCAGTTGTGTACGACGAATCACAGCCAGCCGGTTGGGGCTCGCGCACGCCAAGCCACTTCGCATTGACTGAACTTGGTCGACGCAGTTTGTTGACCAAGCTCGCCGACACTCAAGACGACAACATGCAAGTCTGGGAGAACCTTCCCGGATTCCAGTGGCACACTGCGGTCTCGCGCGCGAAAGCCGGCACGGATGTGTTAGCAGTGCATCAAGAGTCGGCCAACGAGTACGGACGTATTCCATTGTTAGTGACGCGAACTTATGGCGCGGGCAAAGTGCTGTTCATGGGAACCGACGGCGCGTGGCGTTGGCGTCGCGGTGTCGAAGACTTGTACCACTACCGGTTCTGGGGACAAGTCGTTCGCTGGATGGCTTATCAGCGCAACATGGCAAAGGGCGAAACGATGCGTTTCTATTATTCTCCGGAGCAACCACAAGTAAGGCAGACGGTATCGTTGAGTGCCAACGTGATGGAGAAGAACGGCGAGCCGCTGAGTAGAGGAGAAGTCTCCGCGCGAATCGCGGCTCCGTCCGGTCGCATCGAAACGATCGCGATGAAGAGCAGCGGAAATGAATGGGGTGCTTTCTCGGGAGCCTTCACGCCGACCGAGGCCGGGCCGCACCAAGTGACGCTGCGATGCAAAGAGAACGGAGCGGAATTGGAGGCGAAATTGTTCGTCCAAGGGGCTACGCTCGAACGGGTCGGCAAACCGGCTCGGCCAGAAGTGCTCGAAGAGCTGGCTCGCGTTTCGAAAGGAAAAGTGCTTGAAAAGGGGGAAGTTGAAGAAATTGTGAGGGCAATTAGCGAATTACCGACTCCGGAACCCAAAATTCGTAGAGTGCAACTCTGGAGTCACCCGCTCGTAGCCGCTACGCTGGTAACTATGTTGGGGATCTTTTGGGTCATGCGAAAGATGGCGGGTATGATTTAGTTAGATCAACTGCGGGTTTAATCACACAGTTTGAGCCCGTCAAGCTTCGGGCGAGTGGCGGTGTTAGCAAATTGGTTTTCGTGTTGTTTGAATGTTGGTTGAGTTGTACCTGGGAAGATGGTCTTGAATTGCCGACGCTGGCGACGCCGATGTAACCAAAAGGAAACGATCGATGAGTGCAGTACCGAAGTCTGATGGACGTGGCTTGTCGGAACGCCTGAGCGTGCCAGCTTCTTTGCGCGAGCAATTGGAGCAATTCCGCACACGAGTATGGTCGACCAAGATGCT
>JBBRJI010000728.1:0-3023 GCA_038219625.1 Pirellulales bacterium
GGGTGGACTAATGCACTGTTATGAAACGCTCGGGCGGACCGAAGAGTTGGCCAACATGCAACGGCAATGGGGCAGCGAGGAATTGGATAATAGCGCATCGGCATCTCAGAGCAACGCTTGAGATTTGTGGCTGAGCGAGGCCCTCGCTCAGGTACGGAATAAATTTAACGAGCGAAGGGCCTCGCTCGTCCACAATTTTTATCGACTAATTCGCATAGCGATCCATTCTTTGAAGATCATTTGCAAACGGACGAGCCCCTCAGCTTCGGGCAGAAAATGATTGACTGTCCATGGTCCGCTGGATGAGCGATAGTCTGCCGCAATCGGCAACGCACGAACTCCGGCTCGCTCGGCAAGTTTCACGGCGCGAGGTAAATGAAATGCGCTGGTTAGGATGCCGCAGCGCTTGTCCTGCCAATACTCAGGATGTTCCTTCAGTGCGGCCATTTCTGATGAAGTATTCTGGCCGGGCAATTCCGAAATCACAGATGCCGGAACACCCAGGTCGATCCAAATCTGTTTGGTTTGCTGGCTTGGGTCTTCCTGCGGCTTAAATTCTCCCGACAATACTCCTGACATCTTCATATTATCACCCGTTGTGACTAGGTTCTTTGCGATTCCTGCCAAATAAAGCCTTGCCGCATAGCCCACACGATCGCCCGATTGTCCCAATTGAGCTCGTCCATCTGGCGTCACACTCGTCCCACCCCCAAGTACTATCACATAGTCAAACGGTTCGCTAACGGTCGGAACCGAGGACTCGATCGAAGACTCCCAGGTCTCAACGAGAAACGAGTCGAAAATCGGAGAACTCAAAACCCACATGAGGCAAGCCCCGCACACCGTCAACCAACCCACTTGGCGTTCGTCGCGTCGAAGCAAAGTCACCCCGATCATCAGCCCAACCACGATTGCCAAGAACAACGGCTGGATCATGTTGGTCAGCATTTTTTCAGCAGAGCTTTTGCCGCTCATGGCTGCGGTTGCTATGAGTGGCAAACAGACAGTCGCAAACAGGACGAAGGAAGTCGGCATTAGCCAACTGCGAGTTGATTCTCGTGAAGGAATTGACATGCGGTTATACGAATTTCATTTTTCTGGCAATCGAATAAAGCCTTGCCAATCAGGTGGTGCGGACCGTCCATGCTGTGCAATAAATACAGTTAAGAAATCCTTGACGCGATCTTCTGCCGGGACTTGATGTAGTAGCCGAAACGCTTCGCCCCAATTTCCATCTTGCAAGCCGTCGAGAGCTTTCTCGTAGGCCTGAATATGTGCATCTGTAAGCAAAACATCGGGTCCCTCAGGTGGTAACAATTCACTGACCATCAGAGGAGTGGTCATCCCAACGGGTAACACACGTGCCACCCGTCGCGTTCTTGCGATCGCAGGAGAAACCTCCGTTCGAACGCGATTGGCGGTCGCTTCGTCCATTAGGATAGGTGCTCGCAGTTGTTTCGTCATGCTCTCTAAGCGAGACGCTAGGTTCACTACCGGTCCAAATACGGTAACCTTGACTTGATCGACTGTTCCGATGCGTCCGGCAACTGCACGTCCAGTTGCGATGCCCAGACCCGCTCGGAAACCGGACAGCGCATGCTTTTCAATGGCTGCGGCTGTTTCGAATTCGGCGCGAATGGCGAGCGCCGCTTGCGCAGCTTGTAGCACCGAACTCTGCTGTTCCAACGGCCAGCCCCAAAATCCCATGGCAGCGTCTCCGTGGAAATCGCCAACCACCCCATTCCGGTCGAGAATATGGTGGGTCATTACGCCAAGGGCATCGCTTACGCGACGCAGCAGTTCCAAGAGCTTGTCGCCCGACTCCTCACTTTGCCTTGAAAAACCCCGCAAGTCGCAAAACAGGACGGAAACGTTGGCTTCGCGCGGCGCAAGAACTTCGTCTGGGTCTCGCGTGGCTAAAGCCTTTTGGACCACGGGAGCAAAGAACGGGCGCAAAGAATCCTGCCGACGCTGTAGCAATCGAGTTTGTCGCAACGAACCGAGCGTGGTGGCCGTCAATTCCGCAAACTTGAGATCGTCCTGCAAGTCTATGGCAATGGCTGCAGTCGCATCGCGAGCGTTATGGGGTACGATACTTCCAAAATCTCCAGCTACGTAAATGGCCCAACCCGGGCAAGCCTCACTGTTGATTGGAGTGCAGAAGGCCCAATCTACATTCTCGCTTTGGGTGTATGCCTGATTGGAATCAATGCCGCGGCTCCAAACGTGCAAGACACTCTCACGAGTCTCGATGGCTTGATGGATCAATTGAGCGGAAGGAGAAAACTGGTGTCCAAGCAAATTCCTAGAATCCCAGTGCAGCAGGCGAATGCCAAAATCATTGATTTCACTTGAACTTCGCCCCTTGGCGACGCTTAACTTGGGCTTAACCACGGACGGCTCGCCACTGGGCTGATCTCCCACAATGGCGACAAAACTAGCTTGCTGTATCCCCTGCATCAAGACATTGACCACCCTTGCGCACAATTCTTCGTCGGTAGTGCTGCTCGAAATGATTTCGGGCACTCGACTCAAGACCTCAATCCGTCGATCTGCATCGCGATATCGGGCTTGTCGCAATTGGGAGGGTGCATAGGAATGCTCCGTCAGGGCTGGCATCTCGTCGGACTGCGACACCATTCGGACGCGTTGGTCGACCAAACTAAAGGTGGTTTGGCCAATCACAAAATGATCGCCAATCCCGATGTCGAAATCATCCTGACGAAGTCCCTTGTGAAAGATGGGATTGCGAGCATCGATCAACCTGGACACTTCCAGTCTCGAGCCATTCCACATGAGGCGAACGTGATTTCGAGAGATGCGGTCATCCCATGGTACTGCCCAACCGGCCGCCGTTCGGCCTATGATTACCGGTTGTTGCAATGCTGGGTCCTTCGGCAAGGGGCGACGCCAGCGGTCGGATGGGTTTGGCCCTTGAGCGATCAAATCCGGCATTGGGCTAAATTCGTAGTCGATGGATACGGGGTGAAACTCGTACTACTTTAGCCAAAGATTTTCATATC
>JBBRJI010000729.1:0-3007 GCA_038219625.1 Pirellulales bacterium
GGAGCGTGCTGAAGCTCAGCCCGACCAAAGAGCCTATACCTACTTAGTAGATGGTATCACCGAGAGTGACACGCTGACCTACCGGCAACTCAATCGCCGAAGTCGAGAGATCGCAGTGATGCTGCAAAGCGCGCTAGACCAGGGAGATCGAGCATTGTTGATGTATTCCCCCGGGCTGGATTTTGTGTCGGCTTTTTTCGGATGTTTATGCGCAGGCGTGATTGCCGTACCCGTGTATCCACCGCAGCCTTCGCGTCCCGAACGCAGCCTACCTCGCCTTCGAGCGATCCACAGTGAGTCCGGAGCCAAAGCAATTCTCTGCACCGAAGATGTTTTCTGTAAGTTTGCAACTCTACTCCAGAGCGATCCCGAACTTTCAACGTGCCCTCTGTTGGCAACGGACCACTATGGACTTGAAGACATCGATACCTGGAAAATGCCTGAAGTTCATTCTGATACGACCGCTTTTCTGCAGTATACGTCTGGTTCTACAGCGGACCCGAAAGGAGTCGTAGTGAGTCACGGCAATATCGTTCATAATCTTGCGTACATTCAGAACATATCGCGTCATGAAACCGACAACGTCTTGGTTTCATGGCTGCCGACCTATCACGACATGGGATTATTCTCTGGAGTGTTGTTCCCGCTGTTCAACGATTGCCCTGCTTACCTGATGTCTCCAGTCTCATTTCTTCAGAAGCCCTTTCGCTGGCTGCAAGCGATTTCGCACTTCCGTGGGACCAATAGCGGCGGCCCGGATTTTGCCTTTGAACTATGCGCGCAGAAGTCGACTGCCGAGCAGCGCAGTCAATTGGACCTTGGTTCCTGGCAGATTGCATATAATGGAGCGGAACCCATTCGAAAAAGTACCTTGGAAAGTTTCTCAAACGCGTTTCGAGAATGTGGCTTTCGATCCACGGCGTTTTTTCCAGTATACGGATTAGCCGAATCGACGGTTTTGGTTTTGGGTAAGCCTCTGAGGGACGAGAATGCCAGTAGCGAGAATGCCAGTAGCGAGAATACCAATGGTACGGAAGCTGCTTTGGCCGCAGATGGGTACGTCGCAGCCGAACCTGTCAGTTGCGGTTCGCCGAAGTTTGGCATGGAAGTAATCATCGTTGACTCGAAGCAGGCAATTGAAATGGAGCCGGGACAGATCGGCGAAATATGGGTAAGTGGACCGAGCGTAGCGCAAGGGTACTGGAATTTACCGCGTGAAACGGAGGCAACTTTCAATGCTTTTTTGGTATCTGGCCGAGGCCCATTCCTTCGCACAGGAGACCTTGGTTTCATGCGCAACGGAGAACTGTTTGTAACCGGGCGCATCAAGGATTTGATTATAGTTCGCGGCCGCAAGCACTATCCTCAAGATATTGAACAGACCGTTGAGCAGAGCCATAGCGAAATCCATTCGAAGTCTTCCGCTGCGGTTTCTGTGCCCGCTGAAGACGGTCCGCAATTGGTAATCTTGGCGGAGGTCAATCGACGATTGCGTTCAAGCAGATCCAATTCGAAAGGGGTTGCGGCAAGTCCATTCGAGGATGATTGCGACGAGATTATGGATGCCATTCGTCAAGCGGTTTCGGAACAACACGAACTACAAGCCGCCGCGATTTCGCTCTTGGCTCCAGGCAGCATTCCCAAAACTTCCAGCGGTAAGATTCGAAGGCATGCCTGCTGCGATGCGATCCTCGCTGGCACACTCGATTGCATTGCCTCATGGTCGCTAGCAGACTTTAGTTACGGCTCCCTACTTAAACCCTCCAGGCATTCGACGGATGACAGACTCAGGACAAATGCAGCGGACGAGTGATGCGGCATGGTTAATGAATGTCGTTTCCCATTGCCTAAAAGTTCCGGTGGAAAAAATCGATCGTAAGGTTTCCCTTGCGCGGTACGGGTTGGATTCGTTTGGAGCAATCGAGTTGACTACGGCCGTTGCTGCCAAGTTGAATTGTGCAGTACCGGAAACCCTGTTGTTGCACTATCCCAACGTTGAACTGCTCGAGCAGTACATCCAATCGATCCAATCCAACGAGCGAACGGCTTTTACACTCACCGGCGGACTCCATTCGCCGTTGGATGAAATGCTGGCCGACAGTGTGTTGCCGACTGACATTCGTCCCGACCAAGGATTTCAACTCAATCGCAACGTGCGATCAATTTTGCTAACCGGTGCTACTGGTTTTCTGGGAGCTTACTTACTTCGCGGACTACTTCGCGAGACACAAGCAGCTGTGTACTGTTTGGTGCGTGACCATGACGAAGACCCACTTGATCGAGTTCGCAACAACCTCCAGCGCTATGGGATTTGGAACAATGGCTTTGAATCGAGATTGCACGCCGTGGTTGGGGATTTGCAGAGTCCGCGATTGGGTCTGCCGGAAGCCACCTGGGATTTCCTCGCTCGCGAGATGGATGTGATCTATCATTGTGGGGCTGCCGTTAACTGGGTTCTACCTTACGAGGGGCTTCGGTCGAGCAATGTTTTAGGGACGCTAGAATTGCTGCGTGTCGCGTGCGATTGCAAACCAAAACCATTTCATTTTGTGTCGTCGTTAGCCGCGTGTTACACCACTTTGCCGATAGAGGAAGTATCTGAACAAGACGAGATGTTAGCTTACATTGGCGGTATCCATCTCGGTTATGCTCAAAGCAAGTGTGTCGCAGAATCGCTTGTTCGACGCGCTAGCGAGCGAGGCCTACCGGCAACGATTCACCGACCCTCGCTAATAACCGGTGACGGCATGACGGGTTGTTCTAATGCGGAAGATCTGCTTTCAACGATGATGCGAGGCTGTATCGAAATGCGTTCCGCCCCGAATCTTGATTGGTCTTTGGATTGTTGCACAGTGGATTACGTCGCGGACGCCATCGTGGGTCTATCTCATCAAGCAACGAATTCTTTGCAAGTCTTTCATCTAGCCAATCAAACCCGGCGGCATTGGCGGGAGGTTGTGCTGTGGATGAATTTGTTTGGATACTCGATCCGCTTGGCGCCTTACCG
>JBBRJI010000730.1:0-2995 GCA_038219625.1 Pirellulales bacterium
CTTGTCGAAGAAATCGGAGCCAATACTGCGAGTAGAGCCTATAGGGCCAGACAGCCAGGGGGTTTGCGCCAGATCAACAATCCGACCTGTAGCTTGCACCCATTTTTGAGTAGACCAGTCGACTAAGTTGCCTTTCTGGTCTCCAAGCCACATCAACGTTCGTCCTCCGCTTTGCTTAGTCAACAAATAAGAACCTTTCCCAGCAGCTTCAAGCGAATCAAAGAGATCAATTCTCCGAGCCAAAACGCTTTATTGCTTCTATCGTACTTTATTCTAACCGATCTTGTAGGCCGCATCGCAACCAATTACGACGATCACTCCGCTACGATTGCATCTTTAACAGACCAGTTTTCGATGGATATGAAATATCCCTTGGTTCCTTCGTCCGGTAGGTTCAATTCTATGACCAGCTCGATGGAATTGTCGTGCAACTCACCAATGTGCACAGCGATTCGCTCACGCATGACCTTGGCAACTTCAGATGGATTCGGTAACGACGCATGAACGGCAACGATACGGGACGCAATTGCTGGCCAAAGCGAATCGTATCGACGCTTGAGTTCTCGAAAAGTCTCGCGTTGCAGTTGCGATGGGCCAGTCTCATCATTCGACCAAATATGAACAGCAAAGTACTTGCTTGACGGATGCGGAAACTGAAAGTTAATTCGACAATCCCATGCACTAAAGCCGTTGTACTTCATCTGTCCAAAGTCAGGATCGTGGTTCTGCATTTTCTTTCCGATTGAAGTCGGCGTTATTTAAGTCGTGTTGTATGCCACTTACACAGGTGACCGGTCAATAAGTGGATATGGAAGCAGCTTGTCGGAAGGGAAGTGGAAATGCTGATAGGGACATCCGAATCAAAGGCAATGCCGACGCGGGGACTGCGAGCGTGCTAGCGAATTGCCGGAAGGTCCGTTGGCGAAATCGCGTCCTGCTCAGCTCGACGAATGGTAAGAACGTGCACGGTTTGATTTCTGACCTTGAAGACAGCACGAAAACTGCGTCTATTGCCAAGTCCAACTAACATTTGCCGAAGTTTGTAGAGAAACAAATGGACTCTGAGGCGATCCCATGTCGTTCGGGTGCCTAAGACAGTTCCCAAAGTTGCATTTCAATGGCTTCAATCCACAAGATGGCTTGATCCATTGAGCGATTTTCCGACCACCACTTTGCATTTCGCAGAATGTCCTCTTTGGCCTCATCGTAAATCAGAACCTGTAACAATAGGAATGTTGCTTGAGCTGATTGCGGATATCGTTCATGGCCTCCGACAGGGGCTTTCCCTTGCCAGCTTCCATTTGGGCGATCCCCCTGCGAATGGCTTCAATACTTCGAATCTCTTCGAATTCGCTTGTGCTGACAAGGACGTATTCTCGGTTGGTTGCAGGGTCGACAACCACCAACCGGTGGTCAGCACTCGACTGTAAGGCGGTTGATTGTTCGGGGGTAAGTTGAGTGCTCATAGGTTCCGATGTAGCGTTTCTCCCCTTCGAAATCAAAACATTGATACATTGGCTGCCCGATTTCGGCATCTTGCCAGTCGCCCGCGAACTGTTGTGGTGTTCATACGTTGATCTGACAAGAATGCCTTCATGCTGTGCTCCAGAGATGATAGCCGAGTGCACCGGCCAGCAACAGGAAGAGAATACCGCCGCCAACGACGAGGTTCGCCCGCTCGTGGGAGAGTAACTGGAGTTTGCGCAAGCCGAACGCGGGGAACGTGAAATAGAGCAGCGACTTGACCACGTTCGCCCAGCCCAACACGGTGAGCATCAGTGGGATGCCTGACCAAACGTTGTGGAAAGCGACGATGATCGAGCCGAATATGAGATTCAAGACGGCGACGGCGAACACACCGGCTTCACCTCGTTCTCGGAGGAAGACGAAAAAGTCTACCCACACCCGCGGCCTCACCACATGAGAGATGCCGATGACCATGAGGTTGATGATCGCGTAGATTTGAACGGCGCGTTCCATGATTGCCGCGTCCTATGAGGCCTGGGTAATATCCATTGAGCTGCCTAACTTGTTTTTGTCCCGTTTTGGAACGGTTATCTATGGATTTTCGCGGTTTAAGCTTTCCCCTCAACTTCCGTACTTCAGTCTAGCCGATCCCGCAGGAGTTCGCCACTTCTACAGGTGATCGGCCAATACGATATCTTATGTTTACTACGATCAGTCAATCGTACTTTCGCCGCCGCTGGCCCTTTCCAAACGGAACTCTCGCCTGCGCAATCGATAGTGTAGGTGCAGGCACTGAACACCCCAAAGCGACATCGTGTGGTCGGCCCGTACAATTCCCGGTTCGGCCCCGAAAACGTGGATACGTTCTCGAAAGCTCCGTAGATAACGAGCCGTGACGCGACCATCCACGCGATGGACTGTAAAATAAAAGCCGGGATCGCCGAATCGACGCCCCTCGGAGGTCAGTACCAGAGACCCATCCGGCAGCGCATGCGGACGAAGGATTACGATGGCGTTTCCATTTGGTAGCGGAAACACGGTTTTGACACATGGACCGGATGCCCCTGGAGGGGTTGCGAGAGAGTAACTGCCGACGTAGATGATCCTCCCGGTCTTGTTCAATTTCCTTATCCAAGCATTCGCTATCAACTCTCCGCTGACTTGATCCGTGACCTGCACAACTTCGCTGGACATTCCCCAACTTGTGTCGAGTGATGAAAGGGGCAGGTTTAGTTGCTCCAAGCGACGGCTGAAAAGGGATGCAACAAGAAACCCGAACGGCTTGAATAATCCACTCCACTCAGACCATACATCCATGTCGTATTCTGCCGCTCGTTCATAAAAGTTAGCAACTGCTGGTTGAATGGCTTTTGCGTCGAAACCAGGACTCGCAAGGCCGTCAAAGGATGGGAGCAGGCCCTTTCCGGTGGTGCAGCGGGTAACGATCCCTTGCTTTTCCGAAGCCCACTTGTCGAAGAAATCGGAGCCAATACTGCGAGTAGAGCCTATAGGGCCAGACAGCCAGGGG
>JBBRJI010000731.1:0-2978 GCA_038219625.1 Pirellulales bacterium
AGCGACTGCCAGAGTTGTTACGTCGCCTGCACGCGTAGTGCGTCAGAAGTTTGATCGGGAGTGATGACAACCAACTTGCGATCTAGCAAGTTTTCGCGTGCATGCTCGACGCCGCTTTTTTCACTGCCAGCCAGCGGGTGAGAGCCGACGAAATTTGCCGCTACAGGCGACTGCGCGAGGGCGGCGACGATTGAGTGTTTGGTGCTGCCCACGTCGGTGATCAGGCCCGATGGCATGACAGCGAAGCACTGTTGTACGAAATCAGCAACACTTTGGACCGGTGTGCAGATGATGGCGAGCTCGGCACCGCAACACGCTTCAGCGATTGAGTCGGCGCTGGCATCAATGGCTCCGCGAGCGATCGCGGTTTCAAGCGAGTTGCCACGCGGACTGAAGCCGATCACTTGTTTGGCGATTTTGCGAGCTCGCAGCGCCATCCCGATCGACCCACCCAGCAGTCCTACGCCTACAATCACTGCTCGATCAAACTGATTCACAAGTTGCCTTTCGTCGAGCGGACGGCTGTCCAGGAAGTGTAGTCGGCTGGTTTTGGACGATTGAACAAGAATTTGAACAAGAATTCGAACTGCAAATCATAGCCGAATTGCGCGAGTTGGCTCAGTCCTGATAACTGGATTCTGCTGAAAGATCGGCTCGAAACGTCGGCCCGAAACATCGGCCCGAAACATCGGCTTGAAAGCACTTAACTTTTGAGCCATCTGCTTCGAATCTGAAACGGTCAATTGTCCGCGCGATAGAGTACGGTTAAACTGCTATTTTCCGCCACGAAGCTTCGGAGCCACCTGATGACAACGACCGCGAAACCCGCCAACGCCCCATCATCTGTGGGGAAATTGATCTTGGACGGAAAGGAAATTGAACTCCCGGTGGTCG
The DNA here is from genome assembly GCA_038219625.1 of Pirellulales bacterium. Classification (GTDB taxonomy): domain Bacteria; phylum Planctomycetota; class Planctomycetia; order Pirellulales; family Pirellulaceae; genus JBKCUI01. Next base: position 895 of record JBBRJI010000731.1, read on the forward strand.
TCGGGACAGAAAACGAACACGGTCTGGATATTTCCAACCTGCTGAAGCAAACCAGCCACATCACGCTCGACGAGGGCTTTGTCAACACCGGCAGCACCACAAGCGCGATCACTTACCTTGATGGTGACATCGGAATATTGCGGTACCGCGGGTATCCAATTGAAGAGATCGCCGAGCATTGCGACTTTGTCGAGACTTCGTACTTGCTGATTTACGGCAAGTTGCCCAACGCGACCGAGATAGCGAACTTTCGCGAGTCGATTCGTCGGCACACCATGATCCACGAAGATATGCGGTCGTTCTACAACGGCTTTCCCAAAGACGCACACCCGATGGCAATTCTGTCTTCAGTAGTCGGTGCGCTGTCGACGTTCTATCAAGATTCTCTCGACCAGCATGACCCCGGTCAAGTAGAAGTTTCGATTCACCGGTTGTTGGCGAAATTGCCGACTATTGCGGCTTACAGCTACAAGAAATCGTTTGGGCAACCGTTCATGTACCCGCGCAATGAGCTGAGCTATTGCGAAAACTTTCTGCGGCTGATGTTTGCGGTTCCGACGGAAGAGTACGAGCCCGATCCAGACTTTGTTGAAGCGCTGAACTTGCTGCTGATCGTGCATGCCGATCACGAGCAGAACTGCAGTACGTCGACGGTTCGCATGGTTGGCTCGTCGAACGCGAATCTGTTTGCATCAATTTCCGCCGGTATCTGCGCGCTGTGGGGACCATTGCACGGCGGCGCAAACGAGGCGTGCGTGAACATGCTACAGAAAATCGTGAACGATGGCGGCAATGTTCAGAAGTATGTAGACATGGCCAAGGACAAGTCAGCGAACTTCCGGCTAAGCGGCTTCGGTCACCGTGTTTACAAAAACTACGATCCGCGCGCGAAGATCATCAAGAAGGCGTGCGACAAGTTGCTGGCCAAGTTGCACCTGAACGATCCTTTGTTCGAGGTGGCGCAGAAGCTTGAAGAAGTGGCGTTGAAGGATCCGTACTTCGTCGAACGCAAACTTTACCCGAACGTCGATTTCTATTCAGGCATCATTTATCGCGCTATGGGTTTGCCGGTCCAGATGTTTACCGTTTTGTTTGCGATCGGTCGGCTGCCGGGTTGGATCGCTCACTGGGTGGAAATGCACCAGTCGCCAACGAAGCGAATCGGCCGCCCAAGACAGATTTATACTGGCCCAACTAAGCGGGCACTGATTCCGATGGGTCAAAGGAAATAGGCTGAGCGTCAAACAAGAAGTGACCGATCTATGGCTGCGGCCCGAGAGAGCGTTGAAGGACAACAACTCGCTAACCAGTACTAAAGAATGCATCAGCGGTCTAATGTCGCTCCCAAGCGGGAGACGCTCGCGATTGGCTAGCGACACAACATTGGCGGGTTGGTCAAAAGTGGTAATTCGCCTACAATCCAAAGTCCAAACTCTCATCAATCACCTGATTCGGGCTATGCCGCTCATGCTGGAACGCAAACTTCTATTCCCCAACGTAATCGAACTGAATTTTCAAGCGGGGCATGTCATCGGCTGCAATGTGTATCTGGTGTTCGATGCCGATGAGTGGATCTTGATTGACGTGGGTTACGAAGAATCCGTCGAAGAACTGATTGAGCTAATTCGTGAACTCGATTTTCCGCTTTCGAAATGCAAGACGCTCGTCGCGACGCACGCAGACGTGGATCATGGCCAAGGCTTGGCGGCCGCAAAGCAAGTTTTAAAGACGACGGTCTCGGCGCATCCGCGGGCTGCAAAATTGCTCGCTGCGGGCGACAAGCTGCGAACATTTGCAGAAATCGAAGCGCAGAACATTAATCTTGACATGCCAATCGTTGAAACTGAAAACATCGTCGACGAAGGCTCAGTGATTGAAGTAGGCAAGCTGAAGTTGGAGGTCTGGTCGACTCCTGGACATGCCGACAGCCAGCTTGCGTTCCGAATGGGAAATTTGCTTTTCAGCGGCGATAACATTTTTCGCGATGGCTGCGTGGGAGCGATCGACGCTCATCACGGCAGCGATATCGCAGCCTTTGTTCGATCGTTGCAACGTATTCGGGCAAGCGACGTGGAATGGTTATT
>JBBRJI010000732.1:0-2936 GCA_038219625.1 Pirellulales bacterium
ATCACGCTGGCAATCATGGGCTTAATACACCCTTTGATTGCAGCGGTGTTGATGCCAATCAGCGGTCTGACTGTGCTGGCAATGGCCATGTCGACCCAAGCTTTTACCGGAACGAGGTCAAGATGAGTGTCCTGTACGTCGCGTTGCCAGTCGCGTTGCTGCTAGGCGGTTCGGCACTGTTGGCCTGTTTGTTTTGCATCCGAAGTGGTCAGTACGATGACTTAGAAACCCCATCGGTGAAGTTACTTAATGATGAACTAAAGCAATGATACGTCCAACGAACAGCATGTGTTTTCGTACTCGTACTCAGTCCGCAGGACGGTACGCTTACTCTTACTCGGTTGGTCAAAGCCATTCGAGCACAAGTACCATTTCATTGAGTACGAGTACGAGTACGAACACAGCTTTCGAGATGTGGAGAGGAGAAGCGTTAGGATGAACGAAACTTCTTCCGATGATGCATCCTTGATAGAAGAGCATTCCCAGGACGCAGCCGTGCTCGCCGCCATTTTGAATACTGCGGTCGATGCAATCGTGACGATCGATGATCGAGGCATCGTCTTGCATGTGAATCGTTCGTTTCAAAGACTCTTCGGTTTCATGCCAGAGGAGGTTGTTGGCAACAACATTTCGATGCTCATGCCAGAGCCGGATCAATCTGCGCATGATGGCTACCTGAAGCGGTACAAAGAAACGGGCAAGGCTGCGATTATTGGAGTTGGCCGGCAGGTACTCGGTCAAAGGAAAGATGGCTCATTGATTCCAGTGGATCTCGCGGTGAGTGAAGTCAAAATCGGAGAGAGAACGATATTTGCGGGGATCATGCGCGACATGACAGAACGTCAACAGACCGAGGCGGAACTGCGTTCGGCGCAACAAAAGCTGATTCAAAGCGAGCGGTTGGCGGCCATCGGGCAAATGATGACAGGCTTAGCACACGAGAGCCGTAATGCACTTCAGCGTTCGAGAGCATGTTTGGACATGCTGAGTCTGGATCTCGAATCCGCTCCAGAACAACAGGACTTGGTTCGACGATCGCGATCTGCCCTTGTGGAATTGCAAACGCTGTATGAAGAGGTTCGCAACTACGCGGCACCGATCCAACTGGAACGCTCGTGGCAGAACATTCAGCGATTGTGCAACGAAACCTGGGGGAATCTGGTAGACCAGTGGCGAACCTTACGGGTCCAATTGGTGTTGCGGAGCGATCCTTGTCCGGATGTAAACTGCGACAGGCATCGCATTGTGCAAGTCATTCGCAATATTCTCGAAAACGCTTTGTCGGCTGCTCCGAACAACAGCAGGATATTCGTTGATTGCTGCATGATACAGGGGGAGTCAGGACCACGAGTTCAAGTTCGCATCGCCGATCAAGGTTCAGGGCTCAATGAGGAACAACGATCGAGGATTTTCGAACCTTTTTATACGACCAAGACAAAGGGCACAGGCTTAGGCATGGCCATTTGCCAGCGAATTATTGAGGCACACGGTGGTCAATTATTCGTAGCCGAATCGTCGTCGAATGAGGAAAAAATCGGGGCCGAAATAGTCTTCGATTTGCCGGCAAGTTAGGGGCCGCATGATCCTGAATGGATCGCAGAATCTTCGACCCCGTGAGGCTCGCCGCGTCGTTTCTTTGGTTCCGGGGGTGGGCTGCTCCGCAGCGACCCCCGGCTACTCTCTGTAATCCCTATCGGGATAAGGCCCAATGATCCTGATCGGGATATTGCCCCTTGATCCTGAAGGGATCACAGATAGTAGCCGGGGGTGAGCGAAGCGACACCACCGGAAGCGTAATTTGCCCCTGGAATTGCAATATGCGACGTTGTCTACTATCATAAATACTAAGGAAGTCTTCTCCCGCTACGGGGTACCGGCGTCCTTGTTGCCTTTTGGCAATCCCTCCAGCCCAACCTTCCATGTGTATATCCCCTTGCCACTTGTTCGCTAATCTCCATGCCCGTTGGGTCTTTGGGCTGATTGCATTCCATGCAATGGCGTGCGTTGGATCGGAGCCCGTCACCACCGAAATTGCTTCGAATACTGCTTTGAAATTCGAACTGGATATTCAACCCATCCTGACCGCTCGAGGTTGCAATTCGGGCCCATGCCACGGCAAGGCACGCGGGCAAAATGGATTCGCTTTGTCGCTTCTCGGCTTCGATGCCAATATGGACTACGAAGCGATCGTCAAGAACTCGCGTGGCCGCCGACTTTCCATCGCGTCTCCCCAGGAGAGCTTGCTCCTCAATAAAGCGATCGGCAAAGAACCTCACGGAGGTGGCATTCGCTTTAGTGAAGCCGACGAAGACTATCGTTTGCTTCTGAATTGGATACAAGGGGGAGTTGCACGCACAACGGACACCGACCCAAAACTACTGAGCATTGAAATCACGCCGGAACAGCATTCGATGATCGCGGAACAGCAGGAGATGTTGACCGTGACGGCCAACTACAACGATGGTTCGACTCGCAATGTAACTCAAATGTGTGCCTATCAATCGAACGAACCCGCCATTGTTTCCATCGCGTCCAACGGTCGACTGCAGGCTGGCGCCTTGCCTGGTGAAGCGACCATCATGGCCAGGTACATGGGCAAAATATCAACTTGGAGCACCGCAGTCCCGCGCCCAGTTTCGGTTCCTAGCGAACTTTACAAGTCATTAAATACAAACAATTTCATCGATGACTTAGTCTATCGCAAGCTCGCAACCCTCAATATTCTTCCGAGCCAATCGTGCAACGAGCCCCAGTTTTTGCGGCGGCTCTTTCTAGATGCGATCGGTCGATTGCCTAAACCTGAGGAAGTGATCGCTTACCAGCAAGATGACGATCCCAACAAACGATCACGATGGGTCAAGTCCGTGTTGGATCAACCCGAGTACGCCGATTTCTGGGCGAACAAATGGGCCGATCTGCTTCGTCCCAATCCGTAT
>JBBRJI010000733.1:0-2909 GCA_038219625.1 Pirellulales bacterium
GAGTCTGGCGAATCCATCTCGGTACAACTTTGGGTCGACAGCGATAAAGATTCCCACAAATAGAATGACACCAACGTTGGCAACCAGTCCAAGCGTTGTCGACAAAATCTGATTTAGAACCGTGAAGACCTTTCCTGCAACAGATGGGATGGATTGGGCAGATGCTTCAGACGCCTTCGAGGAATGCTGCCGCTCAGTCTTCTCGTCGGTTCCCTCCTCCTGGTCATCGCTCGAATTCGCTGGTGGAGCTTTATCGCTTTCGGTCCTGCTTTTTGACGGCTCGGTTTTAAGAAGCTGTTTTACAAAGGGTATCGTTTTAAGTGCATTCATGGCCAGTGGGTAACCCTTAATTCTCTTGACAAGTTCGTCGGTACCCTCATCAAGCTTTTGCGATGTTGATTGCACTTGTTCGTAAACCTTGCTTCCGAACAACACAACGCCACCGATAGCGATGAAGATCAACAGCGTCGTGATTAGTGCCAGATTCCAGCCGTAACCGATTGGCAAGTACCGACTGGCGAGCGCACTTGTCTTCGTTAAGAAGACGCTTAGTAGTACGCCGAGGAATATCAATAACAGGTATTCCAAAGCAACAAAGAGGACCGTGGCGAATGCGACAACGCACGTTGTAGCAATCAGCACCACGCCGGTCGCTTTTGCAACTTGATGAAGCGAATTCATGATTGTCTGTTCCTTAGTTGTAGAGGGTGTCGATGGCTTTCGCTTGCAGTTAAACGCCTTTAAAAGAGATGATTGCTGTCGATGTGCTACTTCTCTAGTAAATTCGCCCCGCTCTCGGGGCTGCGTGCGTTGCGAGCCTGCTCTTCCAATGCCCCTTGTTCGCTTTTCAAACCATTTTCAGCCGAGCTGGATTCCGAACGATCGGCTAATTCCGTCGGCTGCCGAGGTGGTTTCGCACTGCTTACCGTGGACGGCGTCGTGAGCGTATAGCCCATCTTTGTCGCCTCGATCATGTGTACAGGAACTCCTTTCGGAAAGATCACTTCGCGCGATTCGTCCGGCATTGTCAAACCGGCTTCTTCAATGGCCAACTTCGTTAGCCGTATCACGGATGAGCGAACTTTAACTTGGCTATGGGTATGGCCGTTGATCCAGAAATAGATGCGCAGGTTGACTGTCGATGGCCCTAGTTCATCGACCAACACCATCGGCTCCGGCGTTTCCAGGACTGCTTCGTGCTTTCGTAGAACGTCGATCACAGTTTTTTGAGCGGTCGCAATTGAATCGGTGTAGTCGATGCCGACAACGAAGTTGCAACGAATATTTGGATTGGCCGTCGTGTTGTGAATGATGCTTTTGTAGATGATCGAGTTAGGTATCTGCACATGGTTGCCGTCCATCGTCATCAGCAATGTGCCACGGGCCGTTACGCTCTGAACGATTCCCTGGTTGCCTTCAACCTCGATTAAGTCTCCCAACGCAAACGGACGCTGCACACTGATGAGCACACTCGCGAGAAAATTCTCGGCGATGTCGCGAAACGCGATACCGAGCACCAGCCCAATAAGACCTGTGCCTCCTAGAACAGTTGCCGCCATCTGAGTCAGCCCCGACACTCGCAACGCCAGATACAAACCCAAAAGGAAGACTGGGATTGCAATGGCTCGTGCGATAACGCTGATGAGTAAGAGGTTTTGGATACGACGCCCGAGGAGTACTCTTGAAACTCGCGTCGACAAGCTGGCTGCGAACCATGTGCCAACCAGTAGTAAAACCGCCAATGCCAACAGCGGAAACATCTGAATGGTCTCACGCTCAAGTTTTCGCAATTCGATCCACGCTGGCGAAAGGTCCCAAATCGATCGTTCCGTGATTTGAATGCGGTTGACAACTGCGACGACGTCCTGCGTATTGCGAGCCAAGTCACCAGCCCACGTTCGGTAGTCTGCCTGCCCTGCCGTTCCTTTGAGAAACACCACTCCTTCGTCCACTTTCACTTGTGGGTTCTCAAACCAAGTCGTTGCCGTCAGGATTTTGGTCAAGCGATCCGCAATCTCGTCGTCCGCAGCGAGCGGATCGATTACAACGTCTTTGAGCGCCGCTGGAGCATCGCGATTGGTGTCTTCCGCTGCCGTCGCGGCTGCGGTTTGAGTCGCAGTCGGGGAGTCTTGGGCAACTAGGACTTTAGGAGCCAGTGAAAGCAAGCAAACAAGGAACGTGACGGCGAACCTCAGAAATCGAGCTGAATAAGTCATCGGTATGCGTCCGTAAAGCAAATTGAGATTGAGCGGCGATCGACCAGCGTGCAACTATTTGAACCAAAATGTAAGCGTGATTTGCGATGCATCGTTTAACCGCGTGTGCAACGCCCCGAGCTGCGCGCGGCCCGCTGGGGCACGCGGTTAAACGATCCTGTTAAGCAACCCCCAACAAACGCTAGGAACTCCAACGTAAAGCAAACCACGGTCCAAATGCGATTGGCAATTTTACGGCTATCGTGTGCAACCGCTTTGAACGCTATGACTCGGTATAATTTTTCCGATGGCTCGATCAGCAGTCAGGTCTGCCAGAGTCGGACCAGTCACATACCGATCCGAAATCGCTCGTCAAGAAGAGATATCCGCGGGAACGTACTGTATGCTAGGGCAGTCGAGTAAACCGACACTAGCGGCAATACAATTAACCCTTGGTATCATTCGCATGAAGTTAGCGCTAAAAATCATTGTGCTTTTTTTGGGTGTTTCATGTGGGTTGGTCGGATTCAGCGGATTCTTGTCGGTATACCGCGAGATTGCCTTCTTCGAGGAAGAGATGACCGCGCGTCATGGTCGATTAGTGGCTGCTGTAGAACCAATGCTCCACGATGCTTGGAAGAATGCAGGGCACGGCGGCATGTTGCAATTTGTGGCACGGATTGAGGGGAATGAACAGCAGGTACGCATTCGTTG
>JBBRJI010000734.1:0-2903 GCA_038219625.1 Pirellulales bacterium
GCAACAAGTGGTAAAGCGTCCGGTGGCCGATGTTTTGATCGCGGCGTTTGCGGAGCGTTTCCAAGGGATCATTACCCGCAATGCGTCCGATTTTCGCAATATTCTCTCATCGCTCACCGTGGCTGAACCATGAGGTCACCCCCGTCCCCTTTTTCGTTCCGCATCCCCTTTTTCGTTCCTGGCTAGAGGTCTGCGCTGGCAGTCACGATATAGCCCAGCGGGAACGGATAAAGACCTCTCGCGTGAGCTTTCTTCTCTGGAAGCCCGGCGACTCGACCACTTTTGTTATGGGCTCTGCTTCCGCCATCCGTAAAATCGAATGCTAAAGTGGTGTTTCCCCACTTGCCCTTACCTAAAGTGGTGTGTCCCCAGTTGCCCTCCTCTGGCAATGCCATCCTGCGCTATCACCGTTTTTGCTGTAGGCTTTAGCCCCATCAAGGCAACAACGGCGATTGCCATAATCCCCATCGCAGCCAGTCGCTCCATCAGCGTGCGACGTGCCGGTCGAACTTTTGAATCGCGTAACATTTCCAGTCTCCTCAAAAAGGTATGTCGGGTCGGAACAAACGCACGGGCCGGCCAGCCCACATTGTGATTCTGATGATCCAAAGCCAACTTAGCCAAGACGCGACCAAAGTGACGCTGTCCTCCCGCGAGGCCGGCTGCAACTGTGTCAGCAGCTATTTCCTGTTCCAATCGCAATCTCGCGGACAACCAATGGATCAATGGATTGTAAAAGTGCAACACAACACTCAACTGCGAAAGCAATATCGCGGCAAAGTCATGATGGTTGATGTGAGCAAGCTCATGAGCCAAGACGGCCTTCTACTCGTCGTTAGACCACTCTCGCCATTGAATCGGCAATAGCAAGATCGGCCTCCTCAAGCCGAATGTCGCAGCCGTTGTTAACTCACTGGTTTCATGAACGTCGAGCTCCGTTTTTTGGCCCAGCCGAGCTTGAAGAATCGTAAGGCTTTCGTCAAGTTCCTTGTCCCGAATTGGCCGGCTCGATTCGCGAAGTTTCATCGTCGCAGCAATACCTATGACGAAACGAATCAACCCAAGCGAAACACTAACTACGAACAAAGCCAAGATGATCTGACGAAAGCGGCTTTGCGATGGCTTCTCGCTTGTCGGCGTGTTTGAATTGCGAAGCTTTTCACTCAAGTCGCGAAAGTTCGATTGCATTTTCAATTCGTTGTAGGGCTCTTGCATGCGTTTGGTCTCGACGGAGTCATTCATCGCAACCTGTTCGTTGGACGCGAGGGATCTAATCGGGCTCGATTTTGTTTCACGCTCTGTCCATAAAGTAAGCATTTCCTCCGAAGCGTCGAACATACTCCAATAAGCGGGCAGCGGGATGAATGCGAGAATCGTCAAAATTGCAACGCCGATTAAGCCACTCAACGGACCAGAAGCCCCGCCTATTCTCCAAGATCGAGCGCAGATCAAAGCGGCGACCAAAGCCAAAAGTGTCGTCTGAACTACGCACCAAATCAAAATGGAACCCAATGAACTCACGGCTTGTTCTCCTTCAACAGATTCTCAAGAGCCTGGCGTTCCTTACGAGTCATCTTGCCACCATCGAACATTCGAAGCAACAGTTGTTCTCGCGACCCACCGAACAAACGGTCAACCATGTCGCCGATCATGCTTTTGGAAACGTCTTCAAACGGGCGAGCAGGCTCAAAGCGAAAAGGACGTAAGTCGTTCTTCTGGTCCAAAAAACCTTTCTCTAGAAGAATGCGAACTAAAGTCGCTACGGTCGTATAAGCTAGTTTTCGCCCTTGGAGAGCGAGATTGTCGCGAATATCGTTGGCTGTCTGCTCGCCGTGTTCCCAGAAGACATGCATGATCTCCAACTCGCGTTCCGTTAGTTCTTTTGCCGGTGGCCTAGCCATTTCTTTACTCCAAGACGGAAGTTTGGTTCCTTAGATTTGGTTCTATAGTAGATGCGAGCGAAAGGGCCGTCAAGGGTTTTTAAGAAATTGTTTGAGCAAGACTTACAATGCGGACTATTGGTGCTCACTACTTTTTGGCAGGAGTGATACGGTTCAATACATCGTTACGTCGAAATGGACGAAGTCGGCGATCGCGGCGCCAATCGAATTCTGGCCACGTGGCCCAATGAATTCCGCAGGTTTACCCTGAGGAAGTTTCGGCTCTTGGCTACCAAAATGATCCTTTGCGAACGTCGCTGTGCCATGTGTCCGCGAATCTGTTCGGCCCCTTCAGGGCAATAGGCGTTGCGCGCGGTTGCGTACCCAGGGCGGCGCTTCGCTTTGCCCTGGGCTAAAATGTTTAAGCCCGTTGGGCTAAAAACGCAAGAACGCAACACAGCTCAGAATTTAATCCACTCATCTTTCAGCATGCATTAGGAAGCGTGGCTAGACCATACTTAGTACTTCGCCGTGGCCATCGAGCACCTTCTTGGGATCGATCGCAAGCCAATCGCGCAGCACACCGGCATACACGTCCCGAAAATCGGTGTTGTGTTGCGGAGCATTGTCGACCAACGTCTGCAAATCGAGAGGCTTGCCGTAAATGCCTCCCCGCACACCCTTGCCAGCAAGGAACATGGGGCCAGCGGTTCCGTGATCCGTTCCCGCCGATGCGTTTTCGTTTACTTGTCGACCGAATTCGCTGAAACACATCAACAATACTCGGTCGCCGTTTCCACCCGCCCTGAGATCTTCGAGAAAGCCCGCAACGGAACTCGACAACGAACCAAGCAGCCGGCTGTGATCGTTGAGCTGCCTGCTATGCGTGTCGTAACCCGGTTGAACCGCATAATAAACCCGGGAACCGAAGTCCGCTTGAATCAAGTCAACGATGACACTCAACTGACTCGCAAGCGGATCGTCCAGTCGCGACAATGCGGAGCTCGACTTCGCGATTCTTGT
>JBBRJI010000735.1:0-2894 GCA_038219625.1 Pirellulales bacterium
AAGTCCGAACTTGACCTACAAGCCAGAGCGGCTGACGATGGAAAGCGGCAAAGGGGAGTTTTCTCCAACGGATCGAATCGGTCAACTGACGATGCGAAATCTTGATATTGCGGATTCTCGCGACAAGCTAAACGTTTACCGAAGCGCAGGTTTGCTAACCGCTGGTGGAACGGATTCGATCAAGCTGCTTGAGTAGGTTTGTTTATTCTTATTCGTGCTATTCTCGCGATTGGCGGGCAAGTACTGTTCTTGACCGTTAGAATTGGCTAAACGACCTATCCACCCTTTTCGATGGCTCATTTCCCGTGTCGAACTCTACTCAGCCAAATTACGAGCTACCATCCTCGCAACACACCAAGTCAGGGGCAAGCGTTAGCACCATCGTTGTTGTCGTCCTGGTATGCTTCGTCGCTTGCTTGTTTGTATGCGGCGGAATCATGGCGGCACTCATGATTCCCGCCGTTTCGGAGGGTCACAAAGCCGCTCGTCGAATGCAATGCAGCAATAATCTCAAACAAATTGGGCTCGCATTTCACAACTACCATTCGGCATATGGATCACTCCCGCCTGCCTATACTGTCGATGCAGATGGAAATCGATTGCATAGTTGGCGGACTTTGATCCTGCCATTCATCGACCAATCGGCCCTGGTTCAACAGATCGATCTGAACAAACCTTGAGATGATCCCGCCAACGCGATTCTACAGCAAATGGAGGTCCCAGTTTTTCGGTGCCCCTCCTCCAAGGTTGCAGTTGGAATGACAACCTATCAAATCATCGAAGACCCATCGAGCCCGTTTCCTGGCAGCGCTCCTTTAAAATTTAGTGACATCCGCGACGGACTCAGCAACACGCTGTTTGTTATCGAATCGGATGAAATGGATGCGGTGCACTGGGCCGAGCCCAAGGACCAAAACCAATTGAGCTATTTGGCAGCCGTCAAAGCATCGCACAACGGAGGTCGAAACGCGGTGATGGGAGATGGCGCCGTTCTTTTCTTGTCCGACAATATGGATCAAAGGGTGGCCAGCGATATCGCAACAAGAAGTGGCGGCGAAGTCGTCAATTCTGGCGCACTGCGATGAACGCAATGCCCACTGGCTCCCGAGCTCGCTTAATCACAGTGCCGTTCAATGAAAGCCAATTTCGCAAAATCTCGTTTAACGGTTAGCCGTAGACGTACGTTAATGGTATCGAGTGCGCCTTCGGCTGACTGTTAAACAATTAATTGAACGGTATTGCGATCAATCACATGGGCTTGAGCGTGGAGCGACCAAAGACATATTAAGTCCATATGCGAGCCGAGCGAGAACGCAAACTATTCGCTTCGAAATCGTCAACAAACTCTTGCTTCACTGGATCGAAGTTCAGTTTACGCTTCAACATCCAGGCGGTCGCCGCCGCATGGCACGCAATGTGCGAGTTGCGCATAACCTCCTGGTTAGTTACCGTTGGCTGTCGCGTCTTGATGCAATCAAAAAAGTTCCTTGCATGCGCTGTCACATCCAAGCCCTTTACCTTGCCCGCCGAGTCCTGAAGCTCCTTACGAAGCGAATCCGACGAGACAACCGTCTCACCACTGTCGCCCGTCTCGATCGACCCCTCGCTACCGACAAAGCGAACCGGACAAGTTCCAAGCCGAGTGATCCAGTTCGGCCCGCGGTCCCCAAACGGCATGGGCAAGAAATCCAATACCAACTTCACTCCGTTGGCGTACATGCATGTAATACCAGTCTCGTATGGCTCAAAAGAAATGGGGGTCGTCGCATCGGATTGGTTGGCCCATTGGCACAGATCGACCGTGTGAGCTCCCCAGTCCAGCAATCTCGCCCCCGAGTCAAAGTCATAATAGCCACGCCATCCGCCCGACACGTATTTGCTGTTGTAAGGTCGCCAGGGTGCAGGACCAAGCCACATATGCCAGTCCACCATTTCCTTCGGCGGTGTTGGCTCACCTGGCAGCCAACTGTTATCGAGGGTTGGGATATAGACCGATGCGTAAAGAGTTTCTAGCTTTCCGAGCTTGCCACTTTGAGCCAGTTTGACCGCCTGTTGGAAATTCGGCACACTCCTACGCTGCGTTCCCGCTTGAAAAATGCGTCCAGTCTCCTTCATCGTATCGGCCAATTGTTGGCAAAGCTCAATCGTCAATCCACAAGGTTTTTCACTGTACACATCCTTGCCCGCTTTGGCGGCCATCATCGAAGCGGTCGCATGCCAACGATCACCCGTGGCCACGATCACCGCGTCGATATCTTTTCGATCCAGCAACTCACGGAAGTCGCGATGCAGTTTGCAATCGGAATTACCATAATGCTTGTCGACGAGCGCCTTGCCCGCATCGCGACGACTGGCTTGGACATCGGCAATCGCAACACATTGGACATCGGCCAAGCCAAGCATGGCTTGCAAATCATACGTGCACCTCGGCCCGATACCAATTACCCCCAGCGTGATCTTGTTGCTCGGCGCAACGGCTGATCCGCGACCAAGCACATGCGGTGAAACAATGAGCGGCAAGGCTGCCGCGACGACAGAAGTGCCCAGGAAATTGCGTCGCGTTTTATTGGGTTTGTCCATGGTTGATCCATTTCAGAGTTGGAGGGTTGGAGTGGGGGAGAGTTGGATTAGGATAAAGATTAAGGTTTGTAGCCCGTTCCCATTGCTTTGAGAATCTTATCGAGCAATTCTTCTTCACCGATTTCGCCTGTGTGACGAAATGTGACCTTACCACCTGGGGCCACAAGTAATGTATGCGGCTGTGGTCCCGACCACTCAGGATCCAGGGCTTTGATAAGGCTGTCCATACTTGCTTCGGTATAAAGATAGTTATTCGACTTGCGTCCTTCTTTTTCTAAGATTGGTTTCAGTTTCTTTGGCAGTGATGCCCGCTT
>JBBRJI010000736.1:0-2867 GCA_038219625.1 Pirellulales bacterium
ATTTCACCCCGCGAAAAAGTGGAAAGGCTTTTCCATCAGCTCGGCAATATCAACAATACGGTTCAGTGGTCTTGGTTTGTAGAGCTTTCTCAAGAGCTATTCGGATTCCAAAAGGACGAGATTGATATGTCCAACTGGGAGACCGTTTACGATCTTGCCGAATCCAAAATGCAGGAAGCCGACTGGGAGACCCAAGTGCTTACAGCCAGCAAGGTGGAAAAGGTGTTTTTGACCAACGATTTCGATGATCCCTTGGAAGGTTTTGACTCCAATCGCTACGTTCCGTGCTTGAGGACCGATGACCTGGTGTTCCATTTAGCTCAACCGAAAGTTCGCGAACGCCTCCAATCCGCTTCGGGCCGAACGGCCACGAATCTATCGGACTTGAAACAATCGCTGGACGTGCTCTTTCTGCGATTCAAAGCGAGGGGGGCCAGAGCATGCGCGATTTCGTTGCCTCCCTGGTTCTGCCCAAAAGCCTATTCTGATCAAGGTCATGCCGCCCAGATTGCATTGGATGACCTAGTGCAATGTGGCACCGACGCTTCCGAGGCCAACAAAAAAACCATGGCGGAATGGGTCTTTTGGAAAATCGCGGAATTGGCCGAAGCTTACCAGTTGCCGTTCGATCTGATGATCGGAGTCAATCGACGCGTCTATCCCAACGGTGTTTTTCAAGGGCAGGATCTGTATGACTCGCGAGTTTCGTTGATCCAGTACTCTGAACTTTTCAACGCATTCCCGAACCTCCCGTTCCCCATTTCGGTCCTTGCGTCGGTGACCAATCAAGAACTCGTCGACTACGCCTGGATCTTCCCCAATGTTTTGACGCATGGGCATTGGTGGTACAGCAATACGCCCAACTACATCCGGCACGATCTTCGAGGCCGAATCGAAGCAATTCCGCGAAACAAGCAACTTGGCTATTACAGCGATGCCTACAAACTGGAGTTTATCCTGCCCAAGTTTCGAATGTACAAACGAATACTTGCCGGCATTTTGGCGGAGGATTTTTGTCGAGACCAAGCCTGGTCGGAAGTCAAAGCACTCGCCTTAGGCAAACAAATCCTCCGAGGCAACGTCGAACAGGTCTTTAATTGTAGAGATAAATCGTGAAAAAAGTCGGACTAGTCGGTTGGCGCGGAATGGTCGGTTCCGTGCTCCTTCAACGCATGACCGCGGAGAATGATTTCGCCCATTGCGAACCCGTGTTCTTTTCGACTTCCAATGCTGGTGGATTTGGACCAAAGATAGGTGGTACTGATACTGGCGAGTTGCAATCCGCGCCCGACATCGCGTCCCTTTCCAAGATGGATGTCATTATCACCTGCCAAGGTGGCGACTACACGAACGAGGTCTATCCAAAGCTCCGATCGACCGGTTGGACGGGCTATTGGATCGATGCAGCCTCATCGCTGCGAATGAAAGACGATGCAATCATCATTCTGGATCCGGTGAACGATCGAGTGATCCGCGACGGCCTTGCAAAAGGAATCAAGACGTATGTTGGCGGCAACTGCACCGTATCGCTAATGCTCATGGCCATGCATGGATTGTTTCAAAACAATCTCATTCAATGGATGACCAGTATGACTTACCAAGCGGCCTCGGGGGCCGGCGCCAAAAACATGCGCGAGTTGATTTCGCAAATGGGAGCGGCCCATAAAAGCGTAGCGAGCCTCATTGCCGATCCCGCTTCGGCTATTCTCGAAATCGATCGTCAAGTTGCTGCGACCATCCGTTCGACTGACTACCCGGCCGAACAGTTCGGAGCACCGCTAAACGGCAGTTTGATCCCTTGGATTGACAAGGATCTGGGAAACGGTCAGAGCAAGGAAGAATGGAAAGGGAGCGCGGAGACAAACAAGATCTTGGGACTTTCGCCAGATTCGATTCCGGTCGATGGACTTTGCGTTCGCATCGGAGCGATGCGATGTCACAGCCAAGCGTTGACGATCAAATTAAAGCAGGACGTACCAATGGATGAGATCGAAGACATGCTCGGCAAAGCCAACCCATGGGCCAAAGTTGTTCCAAACGAAAAGTCCGCATCCATGCATCAGCTGACTCCGGCAGCCGTTACTGGCGGACTGGTTTGCCCAATTGGTCGACTTCGCAAACTCTCGTTGGATCCAACACAACCAGGACAATATCTGACCGCCTTTACCGTCGGTGATCAGTTGCTATGGGGAGCCGCGGAACCACTACGGCGCATGCTGCGTATTCTGCTTGAAGGCTAAATCTTCCGGCGTTTAACCCCGCCCTCCCAAGCAGCCGAATCGGATTTTGCGAACCATCTCAGTGCCAAGGTAATTGCATCGGCCAATCGCTCAGTGCCGAACACTCAGAGGCTGTGATTTTAACTCGATGGCCTCCGACTCGCTGACTACACCGGCCATGTCGTACTCGACTGTGTTGCGTTTTACTCGACATAATTCAAGATAAGCAACCGCGTCGGCTTTTTCCGCGCCGAGGACTTCCTGGATAGCTGCAATCGTTCGGAAATGTTGAAGTAGCTTTTCTGGACGGTATCCTGACGCATGCAACAGAACAGTGCTGAGATTGAGCGTGGCATTGTATCAATGCCAAATTTCCAATCGCACGACAAGTCTTTCGAAATAGCATCGTTCAAGTCACGATCGACGATCGAAAACAGCCCTTCGATCTCATTCCGACTGGATTTATGCGGTCGAAGCCAACCGTTTTTTTGCCATTCAGTTAAGGTCATCCTCACTCCCAACGAGAAACTGCTTGGGCTGCTTCCAGATGCAGGAAACGAAATGATCACGGTTCATTTTCCGTTTCGAAAACTCAATTGCCTTCATCACATGCGGATTGATCTCGCGACCAATTCGGGCTGAAACGCC
>JBBRJI010000737.1:0-2862 GCA_038219625.1 Pirellulales bacterium
GGATTTGGTGGGAGAGGCGGATTCGGCCGTGTCGGAGAAAGCTTTGCCTTTGGCTTGACCGAGTTTTCCTGATTTTTGAGAATCTGCGCTTCTAAAAGCTCCAATGCACCGTCGGATTCAAGAGTGATTGGCTCCTCCGCCAAAGACGGCAGAACAGTTAGCCACACAACTGCCGCCGATAATGCAAGACAGACGAATCGTGGAAAGTTAGTATCTCTGAATGTGATTGGTAGAGCTTTTCTGATCAAAGTTGCACACGTACCATCTATACGAAGAATCAATCTTGCCGATTGTAACAAGTAGTACTGAAATTCAGTCTCCTTGCTGGGTGATCTCAACTTCAAAATTATAGAACGATAACGCCGCAAAGTGAACAGAACAAAATTGCTAAAGTCTGAGATCGTAGCGATTGAACTGCTACCGGAGATCATTCGTTGCGTTCTGGGTAATCTACCCGAAGCCAACATTGCGGCGATCGTCAGCGGAATGGTGTCGCTTCGAAAAGAACATCCAGGGCTTCGCTTGATTTGGGCTCGCACACTCGACACAGACGGGAACATGATCGCTGCGGCGTACCTTTGCGAGTATCCAGGGGCTCTGGGCGTTTTGGTGGGGCCTTGGACCAATCCCTCCAGGTCGTTATCCAATGGCGATGTGGAAATCGATGCGTGCAATTCAGTCGAAGAGGCAGCCGTCAGCGTGTTGAAGCTCTTGCTGGACGCGTCCAAGGATTGGCAAGTGGAGCTCATCCAGTCGCTTGATCACCGAAATGGCGAACCGAAGTCTGAGGAAACAAGCGCTCGGACAAGTAAAAGTATAAGTGAAGCAAGTACAAGTGAAGCAATTTCAAATAAAGCAAATAGCTCCGATCGAAATGATTTGCTTCGACAAAGACTGGAAGCGAGTGGTATGCAGTGGTTGACCACACTGCAACACCTGGACCTTCTAATTGACTCTGACCTTTTGCTTGACACTTACCAACCATCATCGACCCTGATGAATGGAGAGTTGGCACCGACTTATTCTTGGACGCGGTTTCGTTGGCAGGATGCTTCTCGTTGGACCGATTGGCTGGATGGAACTTATATTGATTCGATGGACTGTCCGGAGCTAAATGGAATCCGCTCGACATTGATGACGCTTCAAGGGTACTGGGCTCTCACAGGTGTTCCCACGCTGCCTTCTTTTCTCGATGAGGACGACTCTGAAGAAAACGATCTTGGCTACGAAAATAGCCCTGCTAGTTTGAAAGAATCCAGCATCGAGTGGTGGGGACTTCGTTCGCTGCATCCAAAGGCGACAAGCCGAACCGATCGCGACTCTCACGGTAATCTGACTCGTACTAGTCTCGATGGGCCGATCGAAGCGGGCTTCATGTTGTCTAAGACGTCTTCCGATAGTTGGGAGCTGACCTACATGGGGGTACATTACGCCTACCGTGGAAATCAACTAGGGAAAGCTTGCTTAACGAAAGCAATCGAGAGAGTCGCACGATGGCACGGCACGCGCCTCTCGCTAGCCGTCGATATTAGAAATCATGTTTGCGAAAGTCTCTACAATACGTTTGGGTTTCAACCGGTCAGCGAAATTGACGCGTGGATTTACAGCCAGTCGATAGCAGATTCGCGTAAGTCTTGAACGGATAGTCTGTTATGAAATTTGTGTGAATTTTTGATGTATTGGCCCGAAAAATCTCGACAAGTTATCCACGCATGTTGCCGATGTGCTTGAGCGAATTTAATCAATTTTCGAAATACGATTTCTATGCGGGAAAAATCAGGAAACCAGCGTGACTATCGACAGGTAGTCCAGGTCCATAAAGCGGAGTTTTCTTGAAACAGTTTGACGGGATAGCTAGCGATCCTAGAATCCTTTCCCACTCATCAACGACTCACACAGCTTGATGAGTTCGCTGGCGTTAGATCGCCTCATGTGTGGCTAGGGATGGTTCCCTGGCAAGAAGGAATCTTGAATCCACGGTCGACCAAAATCGGTCTTGGATTCGTCAATCGCAAGGCCAGGAGAGCGACCGACATGGTGGAAGCTGCGCTGATAGCACAAGTTGAAAACTCGCACATCGAAATCGATGTCGATGTCGAGACGGCGGCGAACGTTCGAAAAACGTTGATCGCGCGGATTGGGCAAGAGAGGTTGAACTTATGGTTTGGTGCTGGCGCTCTTTGGAAACGTGATCACGGTGGAGTGGTCATCGATCTCGAGAATTCTTTTCTGTTGGATTGCGTGAAAAGTTTTTGCTGGGACGAGCTGAAAACGGCGGTCTCAGAAACGATCGACGATACAACGCCGATCCGTTTGGTGCATACTGCTCGAGCGAAAATATCTGCGGTTTCGTCCGGTTGCATCGGTACTTCCGCAATTGTGTCATCGAGCGGTCGAAGCGGAATCGCCCGAAATTTGGCAGTTACAAGTGCTGAAAATGGTCTCGTTCTCGCAAATCGGGGAGTGGATTCGAGTACAATCGACGCTCCGGTTCGCCTGCCTTTCCCTAGCCCAAACTCTTCGAACGTGCACCCACAAGCCCTTCAACACCACGATGCTTTCCAAGGCACTACTTCCCAGGGCAGTCACGCCCAGCGTAGTAGTGTCGTGACGGAAGCGAATCAGTGGAAGGAATTCATTCCTGGGCTTAGCAATCGACTAGCATACACGGCAGCCGAAATGATTCTTGAGCGTCCGGGAACGCTCAGCCCGTTGTTACTACATGGTGGTAGCGGCGTTGGAAAGACACATTTATCGAAAGCGATCGCCGAGCAACTTCGGATTCGCCACGGGCTGCGTCGCGTTTTGGTGATGACTGCCGAACAATTCACGATTGATTACTCCGAGTCGGCTCGGGGCGGC
>JBBRJI010000738.1:0-2802 GCA_038219625.1 Pirellulales bacterium
TCGGATTCGTGCTAGCAAAATCTTGCCAGGACCGGTGGCGTCTCACAATAGTCACTTCGATGTTGCGGTAAAGAAGCTAGTAGGGGACAAGAAGGCATTTATCGAAGCGGTTCGGCAAGCGCTGTACGCCTCGAAGATATGCTCCTACGCCCAAGGCTTTGTTCAATTGCAAGAAGCGAGCAAGGAACACAACTGGGGTTTGAACTACGGTGATTGCGCGTTGCTTTGGCGGGGTGGTTGTATTATTCGGGCTCAGTTCCTCGATCGGATTAAGGAGGCGTTTGATGCACAGCCTGATCTGGAGAATTTGCTACTTTATCCGTATTTCACACAAGCCATTGAGAAGGCTCAAGAGTCGTGGCGAGCAGCGGTAATGTCAGCCACGCATTTGGGACTGCCGGCTCCTGCTTTTACAACGGCCCTGGCGTACTACGACAGCTACCGCCTGCCGCGCTTGCCAGCGAATTTGTTGCAAGCCCAGCGAGATTATTTTGGTGCGCATACTTACCAGCGGACCGACAAGCCGGGGACATTCCACAGCGAGTGGCTGGACCTGCGCAAGAAACCGTCGTAGTTCATGCCGCCGACTTTACGCCGGGGGTTTTGACCATCTGGTCTAGGGAGGGAGTGTAGTGCACATGCCTGGCACCGAACTGCTCCTATTTGCACCTGACTCGTTTTTTCATCGACGATCTTTACCTGCTGTCCAGGCTCGGCGTCTAGGGCTTGTCGCATTTGATCTGTGATTGCTGGTGTCATTACCTAATTATCGCAGGCGAGTAACGCTAAGGATCACTCGATCAATTATTGTCGTAGCGAAACTCGCCAAGAGTTTCGGCGCCAGCTCATTCCGAAAGTCTTGGCGACTTCCGCTACGGGAAAATCGAACAGTTATTGATCGAACGGTCCTATGGCGACTCAAGAGCCTGATGAATCACGCCGGGGGTTCTAACCATCTGTCCTAACTGAAAACAGCCGGTAAATCTGGCCGTTCGTCAGCGAATATTGGCCGCGACGCGGATTCGGCCATAATTCGTCCGGTCGCTGATTGATTGCGCCCTAGCCATGTCGTACATTCAATAGGAGGAATATACTGTTGGTTTACCAACGACCCGCACGATCGGAATAACCCATTCAAGTGTTTCTGGCGTGCGAATGTACCCGTGCCTTAGTGATAGCGAAGCCTCATCGCGGTGTCTCAAAAACCTTCGGAAATCATTGACGTAATTTTGCCGCCTCCAACGACCGTTGGCTCGTTGGCAAATCTGCCAAATCTGAGCCCACCCAGCTTCGCGTCCCCTCCTCCGTTTGTGCCTTTTTTGCCAACTCTCGTCGCGCCCGTTCCAGTTGCACGGGGGGGCGAATCCAAACCGGCTGCAGATCCCACGAAAAGCAACACTTCTAACAGTTTTGAATCGCTCAACTATTTTGACGCGAATCCAAAGGCCGCCACGAAGTCTCGACTGGCCCCACCTGAAACCAGCGTGGATGATTCCGAACCGGAGGAGCAGGAGTCACCAGGGCAACGTTGGTTGCCGTTGACTTTGCGAGAGACACCCTCATGGCTGATCAGTTTAACGGTTCACGTAGCCATCATTCTTCTGCTCGCACTGATCCCGTTGAGCGATAAGATTCGAACGTCCATTTCGTTCTTTGCGGGGATGAGTGAGGCCCAGGACGTCGGCGAAGAAATGACTGTCTTTGAAACACCAGCCGACTCCTCGGAACTGGAGGCAAGTCAAGCGTTGGCAGCCATGCCAGATCTATCGTTGAATGAGTTGGTCGTTCCAGACTTTACACCTTCCATCACGCGCTCCGATCTTTTGGTTCCCGTTTCGCTGACCAATGGCTTGCGCGGGCGTACAGGACCGATGAAGGATGCCCTTCTAAGAGCTTACGGTGGCACACAAGGGACTGAGGATGCGGTAGAAGCGGGGTTGAAATGGCTTGCTCGCAATCAGCGTTCCGACGGTTCGTGGAGCTTGGTCGGTCCGTACAACGACGGTGGCGTCACCGAAAACAAGCCTGCTGCAACAGCCATGGCATTGCTCGCTTTTATGGGGGCCGGAAACACACACCAGTCCGGTGCCTACCAAGAGAATGTGCTCAAGGGAATCGGAATGGTTAAGAAATTTCAGGACAAGGAAGGGTTCTTTGCCGAGCAATCGGTTGGAAACCAACGAACTTATGGCCAAGCTCAATGCACGATTGCTATTTGCGAACTCTATGGAATGACGGGTGATCCGGAACTTCGCGAGATCGCTCAGAAAGCCGTGCGTTACGCGGAAAAGGCACAGGGGAAAAACGGTGGTTGGCGCTACGCACCCCGAGAAAATGGTGATACCAGCGTCACCGGATGGTATGTCATGGCGCTGATCAGCGCTAGGATGGCCGGATTGGATGTCGACAGCGAAGTTTTAGAAAAAGTCCAAGCGTTTTTGGATACCGTTCAACGCTATGGTCGAACGACCCAAGTCAACCCGGATGGTGAACGCTATGCTTACCAATCGTACTCGATTGCGACACCTTCGATGACGGCTGAAGGTATGCTTTGCCGACTGTATCTTGGCTGGAATACCAAGGACCCTAGGATTGAAAGCGGCTCCGAATTTCTCTGCAGTCAACCTATTTCAGCGGACAAGGGCCGCATCTCGTATTACTATTGGTACTACGCGACGACTTCGCTGCACCATATTGGTGGTCAATTTTGGAAGGAATGGAATGAAACGATGAAGGAAGTGTTGCCTGCGTTGCAAATCCGTTCCGGCAAGGAAAAGGGAAGTTGGTCTGCCGACGGAGATC
>JBBRJI010000739.1:0-2755 GCA_038219625.1 Pirellulales bacterium
CTCGCCCTCCCGTTCGGATAAGAAGCTCAGTAGCGGCTCGGGAGTCTTGGCCAAGGTGGACTGAACTGTTGGATCGCGGGCGTTCTCGCCCGCTCGCGGTAGTGGGCGAGTTTGGAGCCGCGTTTGGGCTCAGTTCATTCGTCGGTGGCGGTGAATATCGGTTTCACTTGCCTTGGCCGGACAGACTGGATTGTGGTCCGAGCGAGGTGACGGTGCATGTGCAACTGGCGGTAGCGATCAGTTTGCCACGATGATCGACGATGCGACATTCGAGGAACCCGATTCGCAGGCCGCGTGTGATCAACTCTGCTTTGGCATGTAGGCGCGAAGCGGTGACCGGACGCATGTAGTTGATTTTCAACTCGATGGTCGCAAAACCGTATTTCTCACTGAGCACTCGCCCGAACGCGATCCCCATTACGGCATCGGCGAGCAGCGAGATGATCCCGCCATGAACGACTCCCATCGGATTGTGCATTCGCTGGTCGACGTTCAGAAAAATCTCAGCGGTGCCGGGTGCGTTCTCAAGTGGCGGTTGAACTTCCAGCCCAATCAGTTGGCTGATCGGAGCCCAGGAAAACGGATCAGCCGCACGATTTGAATCGGTCATCAATAATTCCACTGCAAGCCCAAGCCAAGCGAATGAAGCCAGTACTTTCGCTCTTCGAAATCAAGTTGCGGATCCAGGCCGCCAGTCAGGGGCTCAGACAGATTGACCGCCAACTGCTTGTCAATTTGCCGACTAGCTTGAGCGACTTTCGGGATCAACATGTAATTGTAGCCGACGTTAAAGTCCAAACCTGGCCGAATGTTGTACGCGACGTTAAAGCCCACTTCGGGGACTACAACGAACGTGTCATCTTTGAACGGCTGACCGTTGGTATTTCTGGCCAGCAGACCTTGCGGATCAGTGGCTGAAACACCTGCCGAAGAAGTCGTCGTGGTCGAACCACCGACGTTCACCTGGCGTCGCAAGTTGCCGAGTCCCAAGCGGAACATGGATTCCATTTTCCAGCAACCCATTCTGCGATCGCCCATGAAACCATACGTCACTCCGTTGAAATCATTCTGAGTCGCAAAGCGATCCGAGACCGCAATCGATGCTCCGTTCAGAGCTGGATTCACGTTGCCGGTAACCAATGTGTTCGTGTTGATCGAGAGCGACTCTTCGATATTTACATGCTGGTAACCGTATAGCCAATCGACTCTCGTGTAGCGGTCACGATAGGCGAGCCGTCGCAACATCACGTTCAATCCCGACACATCTGAAGTGGTACTGATCGAGATGTTGCCAGTGCTCTGGGTCGGGAAAGCGATCAATTGAGTGTCCTGAACACCGGCTCCGTTCGTGGTATTGAGGAACGGCCGAGCGAGGATGGCATTTTGAGTTGAGCGGAAGGTAGCGGTGTCGTCCTGCGAGCCGGCGTTCCAGTAGCGGAATAGCAAGCCGTAGTTATCGCTGCCGCCGAACGATGTTCCCAGCGTGATTCGAAAGCCCGCATTGGCATCGTCGTTGAGTGGTCCGTTGCCAAACAGAATCTGAGTGGTTGTTTGACCGAGTTCGCCAGCGGTCCCTTGGGCTGTGCCGGTAGGGGATGTGGTGACCAAGGCAGGTGGACCAGCAGCGCGGCGCCAGTACAGCGGCACTTCGGCTCGGATCGACAGGTTGCTTAGCAGTGAGGCGAGTGGGCCGCAGCCGGTGAACATCGCTTCGCCGCAGCCTGACGATCCGCACATCGAAGCGCAGGTCGGTGCAAGCTCTGCAAAGTCATCGCAACCCGACGAGCAGGCTCCGCAATTGCAACCACCTGACATGCTTCCGCGCGAAGGCGTCGGTTCATAGTAACCGTCGCTCATGCCCGAGTCATGCACGACGCCGTCATGATGTGTTGAATTCTGCTCGGCAGGGCGTTGAACAGTATTTTGTTTCACAGCCGAATTCACTGCCGAACCGACCGGAGCGGTTAGTTTCTCTTCAAGGATCGACTTGGCTGGCCCCGCGTCCTCGGAGTAGGAAGCTTGAGCCACACCGCCGGGGCGAGCAGACGGGGTCTTGGACCGGGCTCCGGATTGGCCTCCGGATTGAGCTTTTGACTGCTGCTGCTGTTTCTGCTCCGAAACCAACTGATCGTGATACAGCGTTCGCTGCTCGCGGCCGGTTCGTAACTGCGCGGACGCGGGGGTAGCAAGCCCCGCGCAAAGCGGCAGAGCGATAAAAAATCCGATGCAGATTTGCTTGTTTAAGCGCATGATCTGAAACCGTTGAAAGCGATTCTTGCAAGCATTAAAAAATGCCGCCACCAAGTCCACAGTTGATTGTTCGGCTTTTCTGGAAAGGCGAGTCGAGTAAACTTGGTAAGATTTGCCGATTGCGTCAGGCTTGCGGGCGGGTGTTTGCTAGCCTCAGCGAACATGGCTTTTAATGGCGCGCTCGCGCAGGGCAGTTAGGCTAGCAAAGCGTAAATTGATCAGGCGAGTGGCGAGTGGCCAGTTTGCAATTGTGATAAGGGTGAGTCTGGAGGAGTTTACGCTTTGGCAATTCCGAATTCTCCGCCACCCACATTTCAATTGGTCGCCGTTTTCAGTCGGCATGACGCGGCGCTCGACTGGGCTGAAACCAAACTGATGGAACGCTGGGGCCGGATTCAGTTGCGGAGCGCGCGGTTTGATCACGGTGAAACGACGTATTACGAAGCGGAGATGGGCGCGGGGCTGAAGAAGCAGTTTCTGGTGTTGGAAGGCTGGTTTGATCCGC
>JBBRJI010000740.1:0-2741 GCA_038219625.1 Pirellulales bacterium
GTTGCAGAGCGAAAACGAACTAGTAGAAGCTCGCGAAATTGCAATGCAAGGAAAAAACGCTTTTCCACAGAGCGTCGGCGGTAAACTCTGCTTCAATCTCATCGCGGACATCGAAGCCAAGAGTGTCAACGTCACGACCGAGCGAGTTTGGAATGATCCGCTGCCGATGGTGCGAGTCTCCTATCGCAACATCACCAAAATTCACTTTCGCGCGATCAAGGTTGACTGGGCCTCCCGGTTCACCAACGATCGATGGAGCCCCGGCACCCTCAATCAAACCGACTTGGATCAATTCGTTCGGCAAGCACCCACGTTGGCTTGGTCCGCGGATTTGCTCCCGACCGAAGATTATCGCGACACAACACAGGACGTGCCAGCACCCAAAGAACTCAAAGCCGGTTATTACTTCATTATTGCGAGCGTCAACCCTGATTTTTCGGATACGGACAACTCCATCTCCACCTGCGACGTTTGGGTGAGCAGTCTGGCTATTGTCCTTCGGCAATCTTGGGGCATGGGCAAGCTCGAAGGCTTTGTCCTCAACGCAAAATCAGGTGAACCGATCGCAAATGCCAAGGTTCGAAAATTTGTTCGACAAGATCGCAATAACAGCGTCAAAGAGGCCGCGGCGGTGACCACCAATGCGAATGGGCTATTCTCGGTAATCAGTAATGACCGGGGCATTTTCTTGTTGGCTTCAGTCGACGGACAGGAATTAGCGATTCAAAACGAACAGCGAACTTATTCACAACCTGATCCCCCAAAGAACAATGTTCAGTACGTCCTCTTTACCGACCGCTCCATCTATCGACCTGGCCAAACCGTCCATTTCAAAGGAGTCTGCTTGCTGGCGGACACGGATCAGGACAAGTATGCAACAGTCCCGAATCGCGATGTCTCCGTTCAGTTTCGCGACATCAATGGAAAAGAAATCGAACGGTTGCAATTGCGTTCGAATGTATTTGGCTCATTCAATGGTAGCTTCACTGCGCCTCGCGATCGAGGGACCGGCAGCATGCAAATTGTCATCGATGATGGGCGTACCGGTACAACGGCAGTGAGTGTCGAGGAATACAAGCGCCCGAAATTCTTGGTCACGTTGGAGCCTCCCAAAGAACCGTCTAAGCTCAACGATGAAGTGACCATAACAGGCAAAGCGACGAGTTACACTGGATCTGCCATCAACGGAGCCAAAGTAAGATACCGTGTCACACGCCAAGTGCGATGGCCGATATGGTTCATGAACTGCTACTCCTGGCGAATGCCTCCTGCGGCAGGGAGCGCCCAAGAGATTTTACACGGATGGGCAACGACGGAAGCCGACGGCTCCTTCCGTGTTAGCTTCACCGCCAAGCCCGATGCCAGCGTTCCGGCGAGCGACGAACCGACTTTTAGTTTTCAAATCACCGCCGACGTAACCGACACGACAGGTGAGACTCGCACCGGTACCAGTTCGGTCACCGTCGGCTACACGGCTTTGCAAGCCAACGTCACGGCCAATGAATGGCTCGCTTCGGATAGTGAAAGTAAATTCTCCATAGCCACAACGACCCTCGACGGCACCGGCCAAACCGCCAAAGGGACATTGAAAATCTATCGGTTGAAGGAACCCGCATCGGTCCTTCGACCCGACATCCTAGGACAACGCATCACTCCATCGCCACGCGGACGAGGTCGTACCCAACCTCGACCAGGCAAGTCGACAACACCACGAGTTCTACCTGATCCTTCCAACCCAAATACTTGGGCTCTCGACGAAGCTATCTCGACGAAAGAATTTGCGACCGACGCCGATGGCAAACAAGATATCACACTCAAACTCGAACGAGGTCTTTATCGCGCCGTCCTCGAATCGCAAGATCGGTACGGAAAGCCGGTCAAGTCCGAACTGAACCTACGCGTCGTTGATCCATCGGCAAACAAGCTCGGCCTCAAGTTACCAAATTTGTTGGCTGCACCCAAGTGGCAATTGGAGCCCGGCGAGAAACTTGCGGCCATCTGGGGCACGGGCTACGAGACCGGGCGAGCGTATGTCGAAGTAGAACATCGCGGCAAGTTTTTGCAAAGTTTCTGGACCAAGCCAGGTACAACGCAAATCCCAATTGCTCAAGACATCGTCGAAGCCATGCGAGGCGGGTTTACGATACGTACGACTTTTGTTCGTGAGAATCGAGCTTACCTCGAATCGAGGCACATCGATGTCCCTTGGTCGAATAAAGAGCTAAAGCTTAAATGGGAACATTTTGTGTCGAAACTAGAACCGGGGCGCAAGGAAACTTATACGTTGAGCGTGATCGGCCCGAATGCTTCGAAGGCCGCCTCCGAAATGGTGGCTGCCATGTACGACGCGTCGCTAGATGCTTATCTGCCCCACCATTGGATGCAACGATTCAGCGTCTTCCGCCAAGACTCCTCTCGCCTAAATAGCTCCTTTGAAAACAATGCTCAGGGACTCAACCTGATCCGAGGTCAATGGGCAAGTAGTCAGAAGGCCGTTGAATTGCGGTATAGAGATTTTCCCCCGGAGTTCAAAGTACAGCGTGGATTTGAAATGATGTATACGAGAGGCAGGGCTGGGGGCGGACTAGGAGGATACGGTGGTCGTCCGATGCCAGCATCCGCTGCTCCCAAGATGATGATTGCGGCAGCTGAGATGCTAGGCGATGCGGTTGCCAATACAGCATTTCCAGCCGAATCAGCTAGTTTAGCTGGAGCACCACCGGCCACCACCCCCAGCAACG
>JBBRJI010000741.1:0-2677 GCA_038219625.1 Pirellulales bacterium
GAGAGTGCCGCATATGAAAAGTTCCTTGGCCAATTGTCGTTTTCAGATCCAAATCACGCCCACGTGTTCGCCATACGGGGGAGCCAAGTCATCCGACTTGATCTTGATTGCGATGTTGGCGGTCATGGGCGCTCACTTGCGGCTAAATCGTCAGCTAAGCGGATTCAGTTTTCGAATAGCTCTTGAGCAGATCGTTCAGTTGAATGTATGCCAGGTTGGAGAGACGCTGAACTGTTTTGGTGCTGACCCCCATAAGGCTCGCGATCTCTTGATGGGTGAAACCATACCAGTGCTGCATAACCAAACACTCTCGCTGACGTTCATCAAGCTTTTCAAGGGATTCAAGTATGTCGATCGAAGTCCATAATGGTGTAGTTTCCGTATCCGCAAACGCGATGTGAATAGCCGAATCCTGGTTTCCTACAGGATCAAGTGATGTTACCTTAGGCCGCTTCACTTCGCCTCGGCCGTGAATGGCTCGAAGTTTGTCCAGCAGATGGCGCCGCATCTGCAAAGCGGCCAGACCAAAGAATTGTCGAACTGTCTCTGGTTGCAAATCGGTTAGGGAACGATTCAGTCGCAGGTACGCTTCGGCAACCAAGCCGTTGGTTTCTTCGTCAATCTTGTCTCGATCGTAGGAGCCGAGCATTCTACGAGCCATTTGTTGCAATCGCTGATAGGCTCGTGCGATGAGCTGGTCCTTTACTGCTTGCACATTCTCGCCGCGTTTCAAGGAGTCCAACAGATCTTGAAGGACGACGACCGTTGAGCCCGTGGGATTGGATAATTCGTCAGCCATCTTGCGTGTCATCCGTTCTCAGTTGTCGAAGAAATTCAGCTCCGTATGGGATGCATTATGGCTTCCGAGCCGCTGTTGAAACAGCAGCAATAAGACGATTCACGAAAATTGTCCGGCATTTCTACGATTCCAAGCCGACGCAGCAATGGTTAAATTTCATAATTCCAAAATTCATGGTGCGTTTTCAGAATCGAGGATCGAGTTCCTGACGCTTGACTCTCAAAGATCCTCCAGCAGGTTTGTCTCAATCGAGGGAATGCCGTAATTCTTTCCTTCTCCCTTCGCGTCCAATCATCACTTGAGGACAAAATCTCCGAGGCGTAAGCAGCCAGCGAATCACAATCTATCTCGCAAGGCTTATGCCGATCTGGATCAAAACACCAGTTTGCATCACGAATGTCCCACCAAAGTAAGCCCAGCCCCACAGCGGAATAATAATGTCCTCCAAAATCTGTCGCGCAAGTTCATCCGTTTCCGGCATCAGCTTCGCACCTGCGAGTGCGGTAGTGGATCTCGCCTCGTAGTTTGCAAAGATTCTGTTGCAATTGCTTCGCGACAGGAATATCCTTACCAGGTGTCCAGAAAATGGACTGGGTGACGCTTATTGAACTGCAACCGATGTTGGTTGTTCAAAATCATGCGAAGAATTTAAGTCTTTCATCAAAAGGAAATCCGCTATGTCGCCCATCCCTTTTCAGACGATGCGTTCGGGAGTGCGAAGCATCATTGTCACCGCACTAATGATGCAACCATTTTGCTACGCGCAAAATCCAACCGACGCCCCAATCGAAGCCGAACCGGCAAAGTCCTTCGAGGAGTCTGGCTTTTGGATCTTGTTTGCGGAGTATGATATTGACGAAGCGGTGAAGTCTAAAGACTTCAAACGAGCCAGCGAGTTGGCGCAAAAGTATATTGCGGTCGCCGAAGCCAATGGCCTTGAGGACGATGGAATTCGCAACATGAAGGCATTCCTAGCGGGCGAGGTGTTGGTGCCTAACGGCGAATACTTGGATGCCGTTCACGTCCTGGATGATTTGCTAAAATCGAAACCGGATCCGAAGTTTTTACTTCTCCGCGCTGCAGCCTTGCATCACGCAGGTTGGCACGACGCGACGTTGAATGAGCTTCGTCGCACGCTCCGTCTCTACCCCGACGAAATCCTCCTTCGCGGAGTGTTCGCTGCAGAGTTGCTTGAATTTCCAGCCCCGAACGAGCTGGATGCCAACGAAGCGTTGACGGCACTCTTGCCGCTCAAAGATCGAATCGCGGAAGAACCGCGACTTGCCGAAGCGGTTGCTTTGGCAGCAGCGGCTTCTAGTGACTTTGAACTTGCGGTCGAAATGCAAAAGAAATACCTGGGTACGGATGGTCCCCGCGATCGTGAACTCGAAACGCAAAAACTTGCCCGCTATGAAGCAGAACAAAAGCCTCCCATGGCCTCGATGCCCGCATGGGATCCAACCAAGCTGTTGAGTACCGAAAAAATCTCGGAGGTCGCTCGTAAGTCGATGGTAATGGTCCGCGTGACTCGCGAATTCGAACTCGAGGACAAAGCCACGGGCGACTCCGCCGGTAAAACTACAATCGTTCATACCCACCGAGGCGTCGTTCTAAGCTCAATGGGAACGATTTTGTGCAGCAGCGAAACGGTCCGCGCCTTTCGACCGGATGCAGGTCGCCCTTATTGGTCCAAGTCATCGGCTACCACCATTGAAAAATCAACAATCAACAACACCAATCGAATGCTTAAAGAGGAATTCATCGAAGTATTCTCGATGCCCGATGATCGCGATGAGAACGTGGTTTTTGGTCGGGCTACGCTTCTTGGAATGGACGAGCTCAGTGGTCTCGCGTTGCTGCAGATTGACGTGGAGAAGC
>JBBRJI010000742.1:0-2677 GCA_038219625.1 Pirellulales bacterium
GGCCTGGTAGTCTTCTGTTTGCCGCTCGCCTAGGAACCGAGTGTCTACAATTTCTCGCGGTATTTTTCGCGGCCTGCTGCGTACACCTGCTTGTTGGGTGATCGATCTTTCAGCCAAGCCTCGATATCGCAAGCGTTGGGGGGGACTTCGTTGACTTCCACCGTAAGCTTTTCGAGTTGCTTTCGACACCAGCCGCAACCGGTACCGGCCCCGCCGCATTCGCTTAGGATGCTCGGTGTCGTCACGCGATGAATGCGAATGTAGTTGATGACTTTGCGCCACGAAATGTGGAAGCACAAACAGAGCTCGTCGTCAGGTTCCATACGGAGTCTCGTCCTGACGATACTTGTCGAGTTTTCGGTATAGCGTACGAGCTCCGATGTCGAGGATCTTGGCTGCTTCCTCGCGGTTACCGGCTGTCATCTTGAGCGTCTCTTCGATAGCCCAGCGTTCGATATCGTCCATCTTCTTTCCGATCAGTTCACCAGGCAGTTGAAGGCCTGAAGCGGATTCCGTCATCCCCATTTCGCTCATGGCCCCTGCCAACATTTCACTTGAAGTGTCTAACCCTGGCTCGATCAGTTCGGGTGGCAAATCATCGAGATCCAATCGTCCATCCGTGTCGAGCACCACCATGGTTTCGACGAAGTTTCGTAACTGCCGAATGTTGCCTGGCCAATCGTACGCATAAAATTTTCGGGTGACGGCTGGTGAGAAATTGC
The DNA here is from genome assembly GCA_038219625.1 of Pirellulales bacterium. Lineage (GTDB taxonomy): Bacteria > Planctomycetota > Planctomycetia > Pirellulales > Pirellulaceae > JBKCUI01. Next base: position 723 of record JBBRJI010000742.1, read on the forward strand.
ATGGGCCGTGACTATGCCGCTTGACAAAGGTTTTTCGGAAATGGTCCATCAACGGAATGATGTCATCGCGGCGTTCACGCAACGCGGGCAAGTGAACGGTTACGACCTTCAACCGATAGTAGAGATCGTTTCGGAACTCGCCCGCTTCAATCATGTTTTCGAGAGGTCGGTTGGTTGCCGAGATCAATCGCACATTCACTTTGATCGGTTTGTTATCGCCTACCCGCGTGATTTGATGCTCTTCGAGCACTCGCAGGAGCTTGATCTGGGTGCTCATCGGCATGTCGCCGACTTCGTCCAAAAACAAGGTGCCGCCATCGGCGTACTGAAACGCCCCTTCGCGATCGGTTACGGCATCGGTGTAGGCGCCCCGCACGTGGCCAAACATTTCGCTTTCCACCAAATTTTCGGAGACAGCTCGCACGTTGAGGGCGACCAAGCGTTTGTTTTTACGAGGACTGTTTTGATGGATGGCTCGAGCGATGAGTTCCTTGCCGGTTCCGCTTTCGCCGGTGATGAGGACGGTGGCGTCGGTGGGTGCGATACGTTTGAGGCGATCGATGAGCGATTGCACTTGAGGGCCGGCATAAACGATTCCTTCGAAGCCGAAGCGTTCATCGAGTCGGCGGCGCAGTTCGAAGTTGGTTTGTTTGAGTTGTACAGACTCGACCGCTTTGGCAGCGATGGCGCGAAGCCGATTGGGGGTGATCGGCTTTTCTAGGAAATTGAAGGCACCTAATTGCATGGCCTCGACCGCTTTGGTCACGGTTGCGTGGCCTGTCACCATCACGACTTGGCAATCGGGCAGGAGTTGACGGGCAAGAGCCAGTATTTGCATACCGTCAAATTCATTCATCATCAAGTCGGTGATCACCACGTCGTAGGTATTTTGCTCCAGCATTCGTTTGCCTTCGGGGCCACTGGTCGCCACGGTGCATCGGTAGCCGGTCCGTTCCAAGCTTTCGGTCATGGCGCGGGCGTGGGCTGGATCGTTGTCGACGATCAGGAGCGAGAATAATTTCGGGTCGAATTCCGAGGGAGTGCCCGAATCGGACGCGATGGGAGTCAAAACGGTGGAATCGTCTGATTGCATGGGAACAGGGATTTGCGGGTGGTTGTGCTGGGATTGACTGCAAAGCCCCAGAAAAGTGGTTCAAGGCATTGCAGGTGATGGGAAAATAGGTACCGTGTTGGGCCGTCCGTAAGGCGATGATCGCCCAATAGGATTGATTTTCGGTAAATGCTTGGATTTGAAAAGGACTAATGGATGTCGGAAAACACGGTGTGCCGTGGAGTTCGCGGTGCAACGACCGTCGAAGCTAACACGCGTGAAGCGATTCTCAAGGCCACTCGTCAGCTTTTGGCACTAATTATCCGTCGCAACGGTATCGATTCTAACGACGTGGCCAGCGCTATCTTCACCGTGACTCGCGACTTGGACGCGGAATTCCCAGCTTTGGCCGCACGGCAGTTTGGTTGGCTGGATGTTCCATTGTTGTGCGGATACGAGGTCGAAGTTCAAGGATCACTCAGTTCTTGCGTGCGAATTCTGCTTCATTGGAATACCATCAAAATGCAGAAAGAAATCCACCACGTCTATATCCATGATGCCGTGGCGCTGCGTCCGGATTTGAGTAAATTGCCGCCCGTAGATTGGCAAGAGCTGGAACAATGGATCGGCGAGCAGGTGACGACCCGCGACTCTAGCAAGCCTACATAATGATGCATTTGACCTGGACTCCGAACGCTTCGGCGAGCGCCATGCATGCCGCTCAGTCCATCTGCGATTACGGAGATAAGCTCGCGGATGCACGCATCGCGGATTCGATTGGCAAATACGCTGTAGGACTGGGGCACTGGATCGAAATAGCCGCACCCTTTGACACCGCTCGCTTTTGGTCGCTCTTGGTGGGCCACTCCGCCATCATCGATTCGAACACGGAGTTGGCGCAAGC
>JBBRJI010000743.1:0-2628 GCA_038219625.1 Pirellulales bacterium
GCGACCGCCAAGTCCGCGATGGTCGCGTCTTCCGTTTCGCCGCTTCGATGGCTCGATATGCTCGTGTAGCCATTTCGGTGAGCCAATTGGATCGCTTCGATCGTCTCGGTGAGGGTGCCGATTTGATTGACCTTGATCAAAATGCTGTTTGCAATTCCTTCGTCAATACCGCGTTGCAATCTGTCGGTGTTCGTTACGAACAAATCGTCTCCCACGAGCTGAACTTTACTACCAACTTTGTCCGTCAGTTTCTTCCAAGTGGCCCAGTCGTCTTCGGAGCAACCGTCTTCGATGGAGCAGATTGGGTAGTTGTCGACCCAGTCGGCAAGGAAATCAACCATTTGATCGCCAGACAGCTGCTTGCCATCGATCGTGTACTTCTCGGTCTTCTTGTCGTAGAACTCGGTAGCAGCCACGTCGAGAGCGATAAAGATTTGCTTGCCTGCTTCGTAGCCAGACCGCTTGATGGCGTCCATGATCAAGTCGAGGGCTTCTCGGTTGCTGCCAAGGTCCGGTGCGAAACCACCTTCATCGCCAACGGCCGTGTTGAGTTTCTTTTCGCTTAAGACTTTCTTTAGATGGTGGAAGATTTCGGTGCCAGCTCGCAACCCATCGGTAAACGTTTCGAAGCCCAATGGCATCACCATAAACTCTTGCACATCGACCGAGTTGTCGGCATGCTGACCACCGTTGACGATGTTCATCATTGGGGCAGGCAGCAAGTGAGCACCAGCGCCTCCGAGGTATCGATAAAGTGGCTGGTTGGTGAAAACTGCTGCAGCTTTGGCGGTAGCGAGCGAGATGCCCAAAATTGCATTGGCACCCAAGTTCTTTTTATTGGGTGTTCCGTCGAGATCGCAGAGCATACGATCGATTCCGCGTTGATCGAGGGCATCGGCGCCGATCATGCTATCGGCGATTTTGGAATTGATGTTGTCAACCGCTTGTAGAACCCCTTTGCCCATGTACATGGTCTTGTCGCCGTCGCGGAGTTCCCAGGCTTCGTGAGCTCCCGTGCTCGCACCGCTTGGAACGGCAGCCCGCCCCATGGAACCGTCGACAAGCGTCACATCCACCTCGACGGTGGGGTTTCCTCGTGAGTCAAAAATCTGTCGGCCGCGGATGTTTTCGATCAAACTCATGAAATACCTATTAACAACTTAAGGTGGAGGAATCGGGAAAAGGTAAAGCGGCCAACATTTTTACCGATCCGAAGAGGGTTGGCCATCGCAAATGTTCTCCAGGTGGCACAGCGGTCCCCACCGTGGTTCTGTCGCTTTCGCGATTTGCATTGTTGACAAAAAGTTCGCTCCAATTCAATCTGGATACACGGCGTTTCTGTCTTTCCATTCCCTTGTTCTTGAACATTGCCAATTTCCATGGTCAGAAAAGTAGTTCGACAATTTGCATTTGTATTGGTGGCGATTTGCTTGATAACGTCGCAGCCGACTTTCGCAGAAAGCCCAACCGGCGTTTACCGAGGCCCAGCCGGCGTTTATAGAGGAGAGTGGAGAAGCAGCTCGAATGGGCATCATGGTCCAATGCGAGCCGTCTTAAAACAGAAGAGCGATGGAACGGTTCAAGCTAGGTTTACTGGACGATTTGCATTGGTCATTCCGTTTGCCTACAAAGTCACACTTCAACCCATTCAAGATGGATTTGGAAACACCATTTTAACCGCCAACAAGCCACTCGGGCCGATCTTAGGAAGCTATAAGATGACAGCTCAGGCCAACGCATTCGGCCTGAATGGCGACTTCCAAGCAGCGGGCGACAACGGCTCGATTCAGATGAATCGGGTTCGCTAATTATCTATGGTTCGCACAACGCAACGCGTGCAGTTCCCAGGACATGCCGACAATTTGTTGGCCGGAATCCTGGAATTACCATCTGAGACGCCACAAGGTTTTTTGCTGTTTTCACATTGCTTCACCTGCAACAAAGACCTCAAGGCAATTGTCCGGATCAGCCGGGGCTTGGCCGACAAAGGATGGGGAGTCTTGCGTTACGATTTCTCCGGACTAGGGAATAGTCAGGGAGTTTTTCGTACCACCAACTTCACAACGAACAGAGAAGATCTTCGTGCGGCGGTGGCTTTTTTGGCCCGCGAGTACCAGCCGCCAGCGTTTTTAATGGGTCACAGTTTTGGCGGCGCAACGAGTTTATCGATAGCGATGGAGTTGCCGACGGTTCGGGGGGTGATTGTAGTTGCATCCCCAAGCGATACGCTCCATTTAGCCAGCCTGTTGGAGAAGTTGAATCCAGAAATCGCTTCTCGCGGCGAGGGCTCCGTTACGATTGGAGGGCACAATCATCATGTCGAACTTCAGATGCTTGAAAACTTCAGAACTTACGATCTGCCAGCAGCCGTGCGATTGATTACCAAGCCGATACTGGCTTTCCATTCACCGACCGACGAAACCGTTGATTTTCGAAATGCGTTGGTGAATTGCGGGCTGGATTCGCAGACTAAAGGCACATTTGCATCTGGAAGATCCTTGATTAGCCTGCCTAATTGCAACCATTTGCTAACGACCAACGGTGCGGATTGCGTCCTGGTGGCGGAGATCACAGATGCCTGGTGCCGGCGATTCGATGGTGCTTAAGAGTTGGGGTCTTTGCGTAGCG
>JBBRJI010000744.1:0-2582 GCA_038219625.1 Pirellulales bacterium
CCATTTACACATACTCGTCAGGTGAAAGTGTTAAGCAATTGAGCACCCTTTGCATAGACCCAGCGGGCGAAAAGCTGGCATTCGTTGCGCCGAAACTATTTGGAATGGTAGAAGTTTGGTCGATTGAGTCGCGTCGTCGCCACAATGCGTTCCTCATTAAGCGCCCTCGACCGACTCCGCTAACAATGGCGGATTTCTCCCACTCTAGGCCTAAACCTCAATTGCCGATCGAATGGCTTGCCTTTGACCACAACGGGAACCTACTGGCTTTGGAGAACGGTGCCATCTCAAGCTGGGATATTGGATCCGAGATTGTTAAGGGGCGTTTCTCTGCGCTTGGCGGATACCGCAGTCCGATCGAAATGTCTCCCGATCGTCGCCTGATTTTCGCCAGTCGGGAGTCGTCGCTAGAAGTACTTGACTCAGAAACAGGCTAGAATCTAGCGAGATTGAACTTCGAGGTCGGCGAATCTGTGAGGGAATTCATTCTATGCCCCGACGGATCCAGACTGGCCCTCCTAATGAATTCACGCGATGGTATTGGACATACTTTGATCTGGAATTTAACAGATGATTCTGTGAGCCTCTACAAACTGGATTTTTTTCAGTCGGCAGCCTGGTTATCCCCTGATTATCTGATTTACCCTGCTGTACGAAGGAGCAGTTCGGCGAGCGGCAATCAATCAGGAGTATTCGACTTCGCAAAAAATCGCAATTCGATCTCCTTTCAGCCTCCTCTTGTTGGCTTGATGAGGCGATCAATCGATGGTCTTCTAACGGATTCAATTGATGATTCCTTTTCTTAAACCGAGGAGAATGCAATAGCTGGAACTATTCCATCTTACGTGCAGTAGAAGACGATATCTTAGCGGTTTCATAAACCGACGGTTGCGCGTGTCGAATCGCTTCATTCTGTTAGAATACGGCTATGTGGTTTCGGACTTTGGGCTTGAACTTTGGATTGCAAAAACGCCTTCGCGACCGCATGTCGTAGACCCATTTGCAGCTCGAAAATGTCCATGTCCAATTCGTTATCAATGGAGGTGTTCAATGAAATACGTGCATTGTTTACTAGTCGCCCTGGTGTTGGCAACATTGTCCGGGCTGCATGCTGCGGAAACACAGTTGGCCAAACCCAACATTATCTTCCTGCTCGCGGACGACTCGGGCTTCGCGGACTTCGGTTGCTACGGACATCCCTATGCAAAGACGCCGAATATCGACAAGCTGGCTGCGGATGGCACGCGATTCACGCAGTTTTATGCAACCGGTGTGACCTGCTGCCCGACCCGTACCGGCTTGATGACCAGCAAGTGGCCTGCATCGTATCCCACTTACCCCGCGAACGGCGGCTTTGCGGATAGAATCACGATAACGGAACTGCTGCGCAAGCATGGCTATGCAACGGGACACTTCGGCAAGTGGCACATTGGGCCTGAGGGTCAAACGCAGCCTGGTACATATGGCATCGACGTCATTAGCGCGGCGGCTGGTGCGGCGAAGAAGAAGAAGAACACCGCCGGTCGAGATGCCCCCATTTATGACGAAGCGATCAAGTTTATCGAGCAGCACAAGGACGGGCCGTTTTTCATGAACGTCTGGGGCCACGTCTCACATCATAAGGTCGATCCTCCGCAGAGCTACATCGACAAATTTAAAAACGTAACGGTGGACGAGTCCAAGTTCGCCGAGCCGATGCAGGAAAAGTTCGCTGCCTGCAAAGCCTTGGGCGGGAACGTGAGCGAGCATATGCGGGCTTACCTGGCGGACATTTTCTCTTTGGATGAAGACGTTGGTCGCCTGCTGAAGCGACTCGATGAACTTGGCCTGCGCGAGAATACCATCGTCGTTTTTTCCAGCGATCAAGGTGCAGCCCCAATCAGAGCGGACGGCAAAAAGACCGGCAGCAATAAGGACGATTCTGACAAGGTGAGACTCAATGCAATGGGCTACTCCGGTATCCTTCGCGGCGGCAAGCACGGCATGTTGGAAGGGGGCGTCCGCGTGCCTTGGATTGTCCGCTGGCCCGGCCATGTGCCCGCGAATGGAGTGGATGAGAAATCCGTTATCAGTGGCGCAGACTTCCTGCCCACGCTGTGCGCTATCGCCGGCGTGAAAATCAACGCGAACGACTTTGATGGCGAAGACGCCTCTGCCGCCTGGCTGGGGAAAGGCGAGCATGTGCGCACCAAACCGCTGCTGTGGAAAACCAGTTCCGCAAACAGCGACGCCTGCATCCGCGTGAGCCAGTGGAAGCTCATCCACCCAACACGCAAGAACGGCGCCGAACTCGCGCTCTACGATATTGTCAGTGATCCGAGCGAGAAACAAAACCTTGTCTCCAAGCATCCCGACATCGTGAAAAGACTTTCAACCCAAGTCGAAGCCTGGGTCGCCACGTTGCCCAAGGAATACGTCAAGACGGACGACAAGGATAAGTAAGCCATGAATCAGAGAATTTTCAATGTGCGGCATTTGATCGTCTCTCTCATCCCTCTCGTCTTCATTGGGCTATGCGGGCGCACGATTGGGCTTTGCGGGGGCACGCTGCAGGCGGATCGCCCAAACATCCTGCTGATCAT
>JBBRJI010000745.1:0-2564 GCA_038219625.1 Pirellulales bacterium
GAGGGAGTTGCCTCCACTCGCACAGAAAGTCAAACGCCAATCGAATTTTGGTTCGAGGGTGACTGGTACGTAAAACCGGTTGTGTGTTACTTGCCAGATGGAACCAAGTGTTTATCGAACCAATCGCCCATGTCTTTGGCCAATCGCCGACTGCCTTCTTCGTTGAAGCCGTGGGCAGCGCCTGGAATCACGACCAACTTGCTATCCACTTTGACAGCTTCGAAGGCTTTTTGAATTTTTTCGCTGTGCCATAGCGGTACCAGCTCGTCCTTGTCGCCGTGGTATAGCAAAGTCGGCGCGTCGTCGGCAGTCACTTGCATGAGTGGTGAATAAATGTCCGATCTCGATGGGTCAAACTTGAGTGCAGGGAATTGCTCGCGCAACGGGCTCTTGGGATCAACATACGGCGCAAGATCCGTTGGCGGAAAGACGGCTACGACCGCAGCGACGCGAGCGACCTCTTCTGATCCTTTCTTCGTGCCCCCGACCGTACCGAGCATCAGCGACAGATGCCCGCCGGCGCTGAAACCGAATACTCCGAGTCGCTTCGGGTCTAATTGCCAATCGGTTGCATGCTTGGAAATGAAGTTGAGGGCAATTTGGACATCGCTAACGCATTCGGGCACAAGGTAACGAGGGCTGCTGCCATGCCGAACCGCGATGACGGTGTAGCCGCGATCCAGCAGATGCTTAAACATTGGAATGCTCTGTTTGGGTTCCATCCATGTCGATACCCATCCGCCACTTACCATGAACAGAATTCCAATTCCATTGGCATTCTCTTTCGGTCGAAAAACGTCGAACGTCAAGGCCATCCCATCTTTGTGCCCATACACGACATCGGGAGTGATCGCGACGGCGTCCAATTGGGCGAGGGAGAAGGGTGTTTGAACTGAAAAATACAGGACTGTTACGGCAGCCAATCGTTTCCAGTGCCTATTCATCGAATTCGCCATTTGTACTTGTTCTTTCCTTTTAGACATACCGTTGAGCCGTCTCGCAAAATTCGAAATGACTCGATGGGAAATTATTGTACAATATGCAAAGCTGCTTTGAGTGCTGGCCCGCCATTATCAGGCTAGACTAGACAGTTCAGGACTCGAGCTATTGAATTTACCTGCACAACCACGAATCCCTTCAAAAACGGGCGAACCAGCTTTGGGAGGTAACGCAGTTTTCTTGACAACGTAATGAGCTAATGATTGATAGAGGGAGCAACAAGTGAAACCGCAAGCCGTATGGTCAGTGGTGGTTGGGTTGGTGGTTGTAACCTTTTCGGGGGTTTATTTTCTTCAAAGCCCACGAAGCGTCGATTCTCGTGGTGTTTCGCAACCACAATCGTTGCCAAAGGCTCCGACTCCACAAGCGATCGCGAAGCCACATCTTGCGCTCGCCGAAGAGAGGATCACCAACGCGACCCGAAGTCACTTTGATTCTCTCAACACGTTGTTCGATCACAGCCGATCGCAGTCGGGCAGATTCGCTAAGTCGGCTTTGGGTTGGGGCAGCAAATGGCGTATCATTGCCGACGCTACCCCGTTTACTCGCGGAGATCGGCACGCGGAGTACTTGAGAGAGCAATTTGAATTGCAGGTGCTTAAAGGCGAAGACCTGACCAAAGCCATAGAACAGGTCGTCACGGAATTTCTAGCCGAAATCCGAAGCACGGAAAGCAACATGCTCGTTGACTTGCGAGCCGATGTAGAGGACTTTTCGCATACGTACGATCTCGGGCTGATGGACGCCGCATTGGTTCAATCTCACTTCGACGCGGCAATCGAGAACGCCATGCAGATTTCAGGCTACGACCTGCAATCCAATATTAGTTCGCAGTTGGTCTCGATCATTGTCGGCGAAGTTTTAACTCAGGTGGCTGTCCGCTTAGGCGTATCCGCTGGTATCCTGGGCACGGGCGCGGCGTCGGGGTGGGTGACCTTAGGTATTGGAGTGGTTGTGGGACTGGTGATCGACCAGATTGTGTCAGCCATTTGGGCCCGATGGAGCGACCCTTCGAAGAACTTAGAGGAAGAGCTAAACTACCAGCTCAAGGTGATGCAGCGGGTCATTTGCTATGGAGATGAAAAGACGAAGGGCCTAGTGCAACATTTTGAAGAAATCGCCAAATCCAGGGCGGAATTGCGGCGCATTGCCGTTCTAAAATTGCTAGGTGTGGAACCTGATTCCGTTCGAGAAACTCATCCAACCGGGACAACAAGCGAATGAAACCAACAGCATGGCTACCGATTCTATTGGCTCTGACTATGTGCGCATGCGCCGGTTCGAATGGGTTCGCACAGAGCAAAGCCGCAATGGCTCGCGAACTGGTTGAGTTCGTCTCTCGCCGTTTCGGCAAGGAAGTTGCCGAAGAGGGGAGCGAAGTGTTGACGCGCAAGGTTGAGTCACTCTTGGTCAAGTACGGGGATGAAGTGGCCGAAGCGGTTCGGAAAGTTGGCCCCCGTTCCATCCAGTTGTTAGACGACGCGTCTGCTGAGGGAGTCCAACAGTCCGCTAGATTATTAGCCAAGCATGGTGATGAAGCCATTTGGGTAGTCGGCAATCAAGGC
>JBBRJI010000746.1:0-2560 GCA_038219625.1 Pirellulales bacterium
CAGTTGTCGGTGTGGGTATCCCAAGTTTGAACGATCCCCATGGTTGCTTGGACGATAGGAACGCCAGCTTCGATCAACCGTCTCGACAGCAACAATGACTGTCCAAATTTGTTGCGCCCGTAACGATCCCGCACGGCATCGGCCTCGCGGCCTATGTCAAAAGCGTCCACCATCTTCCCAGAAGTCAGTAAATTGAATGCGATTTGCTGCTGATCACGAAAGGCAATCGACTCTTGGTTGGAGGGATTGCTTCGATCGCGATTGAATTGATTCAACAAGCTACGGCGTGATTGCAAGCGATCGGTCGTGATGCCATCTCGTAAGCTAAGAGCATCCATACGAAAATTCTTTTCGTTTGGATCTCCTTGAATCTGCCATGGATCGAATTTAGGACCGAGGAATCCGGAATTCTGACCGGGCCAAGTGAGTGGACCTTCGATGAGGTAGTTTGGAAGAGAAACACCGCTTGGAATGCCATCGTTGCGAGGACGGACATAATCGAGCGCGGACGCAAAATTGGGGAAGTCACTCCGTGATTCGACGCGATCCAAATCGTTTCCGCCCTTAGGCAATGGACCAGGCCGACCGGTCAAGGCAACATGGGTGGCGAGGAGATGATTATGCTCGCGATGTGCGAGCGTTCGAACAATTGCCCAACGGTCCGTTTGCCGGGCCAGCTTAGGCAAGTGCTCGCAAACGGACACCCCAGGTATGGTCGTTCCGATCGTTTTGAATTCTCCGCGTACCTCAGTGGGCGCGTCCGGTTTGGGATCGAGCGTATCCAATTGGCTCGGGCCGCCACTCAGCATAACGATCAGTACCGACTTCGCTTTTCCCTTTCCACCTTGGTTCGACAAACCCGATTCGCCACTTATGCCCACGGGCCATGGAATGGTCGAGCCCATGACACCTGCTGCGCCAAGACGCAGGAATCCACGACGATCCAGACCGTACTTTGGTTGAAACATAGTTAAGGAATCCTAGGAAAGCGGTAAGTAGTAAGGAGTAAGGACCGTTCGATAAATAAGTGTCCGATTTGACCGTAGCGAAAGTCGCCAAGACTTTCGGAACTGTGGGCAGCCGAAACTCTTGACGAGTTTCGCTACGACAATAATTGATCGAGCAGTCCTAAGTAGTAAGCGGTGGCTATGCGAATAGGGACTCGATGACCCTTCCGGAGGTTGCATGGTGCGGCCTACCTTCGCGGTCAGGCAGCGTTGTATCGATGGGAATACCGAGAGCATGTACGATCGTAGTGGCGAAGTCTTGCGGGCTAACTGGGTTCGCGATAGGGTACGCGCCGATTGCGTCGCTCTCCCCATAAACCATTCCACCTCGGATCCCACCGCCTGCCATCAATCCGCTGTAGCAAAAAGGCCAGTGTTCTCGACCCGCATTGGCCGCGGTTATCTGCGGCTTGCGACCGAATTCGCCGACCCAGACTACCAAAGTTTCCTCAAGCATACCCCTTTGTTGCAAGTCTTCGAGAAGAGCCGAAAGGGCCATGTCGGCAGGCGGAATGAGATCGTTCTTTAATCGGTTGAAATTATCGCCGTGGGTATCCCAGAAATTGCGACCATCGTTGTGCCAATTGATTGTTACTAACGGTACCCCATGTTCCACCAAACGACGTGCCATCAGTACAGACTGCCCATGTATGTTGCGGCCGTATTCGTCGCGAGTTTTGTCGGGCTCGCGAGACAGATCGAATGCATTTCGAACTTGCGGTGATGTAATGGACTCGAATGCGCGGGACTGATGATCGTGCAACTGACCAGAAGCGCTGTCAACCATGGAAGCTTGATCGAGGTGTCGCTGTGATTGAAGTGCTTGAAGGAGTTCATAACGAGATTGCATCCGCTCCATCGGCATGTCCGCAGGAAGGGACAAACCCGCAGGCTTCCAGTCCTTGGCGTTTGGGTCTCCCGTGAGCAAAAGGCCATCATGTCGCGAGCCTAGCCATCCGCCATGTTGACCAGGTGCTTCGCCCCCCGGGGCCGCAGGATGAAACGCTTTCCACGGCAAGGTTACAAAGGATGGCAATCCAACACTGTTGGGCCGCAACTTTGAGACAAGCGCTCCAAGATGCGGTGAGTCTTTCTCGCTCGGTGGAGTCGCATCGCTTTTGAGGACAGGGGCAAGCTGACCAGTCACAGTCGCATGGCCGCTAGAAAGATGAGCCGGATCGTCGTGCGTCAAAGACCGGATCAATGCGATCTTGTCCGTGTGTTGAGCGAGCTTCGTAAAGTGCTCGCAGATCTGCATCCCAGGTACGCGGGTCGAGATCGGTTGAAACGGTCCTCGCACTTCGGAGGGAGCATTTGGCTTTAAGTCAAACGTATCCAACTGGCTGGGTCCGCCCCACATAAAAAGAAAGATGCAGGCTTTGGCGGGTTTCGCACGAAGGCTAGACCCAGTTAAGACAGCTTGCGATGGATTCAGTCCGCCAGACATGCCGAAACCCAAACAACCGATTGAGGCGGCGTGCAAAAATCGGCGTCGATCTTGCTGAGTCGAGTGCGTACGTACTGAAGCACGATATCGAGGCATCAATGGGACT
>JBBRJI010000747.1:0-2532 GCA_038219625.1 Pirellulales bacterium
GTTCTGAATCCCTCCGGGGTAAAACACGTCTCGGTAGAAATCGCCAACGACCGATCCGGCGACGATGGCATCGAGCGACGGCGGTTGGGTGGAGGCGACGAACATCTGAGTTAGTCCCGGCCAAGATTGATCGCCAAGCGCCACGTCATCGACCCATGGTTGCGCCGCGAACGCCTCGATCATGTCGTAGCCGTCCAACCAGGGCGTTTTCGTCCCACTAGGGTGATTGTGAATTAAAACGATTGCATCGGCCCCGACAGCAAACGCTCGTTGAAAGACCGCGTCGCGTGGCATGTAGACTCGATCGGGTATGCCGATCGATAGTAACGTGTAATGGACCACATGATGTTTTTTGTCGAGAAACAAGGCAATGCTGTGTTCACGAATATTGTCGGTAAGAACGCACCGCACGAATGCAGCAAGTTTATCGTTCTCTTTAATGTGCAATTTCTTTTGGGCCGTGGTTCGGTATGAAATGTTCACTTCTCGGATGTAATGGTCAGCCAGCTTTAGGCTTGGCGTGCCGAGCGAGCTGATCGAGAAATCTAGGTCGGACGAGGTACGACATCCAACCATGCTTGCCGAGAACGATTCTGTATCGTGCCACCTCGCGATCATTGGCTTGTTGGTTTGTCGCGATAGCCTAAGGCAGGAGATGCCTCTTGCTTCTTTGCGATGGTCGTTCCGCAAACGATGCACGCTCTCGATGGTTCGAGTGCAGTTCGTCAGCACACAAACGCGATGGTTTGTTCGTAGCCCGTCGACGGTACGCATGATTTGACCATGGACGGAAAGTGAACGTTCAGCGTAGGTCGCGTTGATTTCACAAAATTCGTTATCCATCAATGACTTGATAACCGCTCTTGCGGGCTCAACGCGTTCGGAAGCCTCGGGGAAGAACTCCGTAGCTGCCTTCAAGTCTTCCTCCACTGCACTGAGAATCATCAAGCAGGGGTTCAGCGGTCGCGTGAAGTATCGCGTGGCAAATTCAGGAAATCCGGGATGCAGAACAAATTCTGTATCGCAAATGGCGACCGCGTTATCCAAACGGTCTAATACCTTCTTGTCGAGTTGCGGGCTGTAGTTGACCATGGGCAATGAGTTTCCATAGAGGCGGAAGTGACCAATTCAAAACGAATTGCTTTTGGATGTCGTTTTCTGGAGCTTCACGCCAGGATCTTGCGGTGTCGGCTTTGCGTAACTTCTTGAGCACATCAAACACGTTATCCTTGGTGACATGACCATGCCTCAGTAACCAGCAGCAGACCACCGTACCCGTTCGGCCGATACCGCCAAAGCAATGCACATAGACCGGGCGATTGTTTTCGATCGAGCGGTCAATGGCATTAAGGATACTGTTCATTCGCTCGGTGGTTGTGATGTGCCGATCAACAATCGGAAATCTCTCACAGTCAACGCGATCGTTTGCTTCGGATGCAATGTGCTTAAGCAAGCCATCGTAAGGAACAAAGGGCTTCCCTTCATTGTTGGTCTCATTCACCTCCATCAAATTTACAAAAGTCCGCGCGCCTGCGTTGAACAAACTGGACAGTCGTTCCTTGTGTTCTCGCGGATCAGGCTGCCCCGCGTACGCTCCCGCCAAGAACACCCCCTCAAGAACCCAATAGGACCTCGGAAGCGGAGCCGATGATTGTGGTATGCGAAATTTGGACATGGCAATCTGGAAAACGTAGAGTCAGGTGTTGGTAAAGTCAGGTATATTGAATTTTAAACTCGATTGTACTCGAGGCCGCCTAAATGATCTGGGTGCGATCGCTCCGAGCCAAATAGCGCTCCCAGCCCCTTTGAAATCCGAAGCTATTTGCCCTGGAAGTCTGATTGGAGAGTCAATGCGTCTTCGTACTTTGGATTCAGTTCCGGTGCCTTCTTAAGATATTTCTTGGCCAGTTTTGGGTCGTCATTATGAATTGCTACTCGGCATGCTTCTACGTATGCAGCCGGGTTTGCTTTGTCGATCTTCAATAGCCGCACACAAATAATCGTTGCCTCGCCGATCTCGCCAACCTGACGAAGGGCTTGTGAAAGCAGTCGCAGTCCTCTTGCAAGTAACTCTTGGTCGAATTCGGGATCGTCCTCCAGATAACTCGCAATTTTGACATCCGCATCTGCGTATTTTCCATGATCCAAAAGCTGAATTGCGCTTCGGAGCGGGGCTAGCGCCGAGGAGGCATCTGAAAACCCATTGAGAAAGATTTCTCCCCGGTCCACGAGCGTTTCTGGGGTATCGGCTTCGAATGCGAACCGGCGATTGTTGTATTCCATCGCCTTTTCGGCGTCACCACGCTCCATGAATTCATTGAACATAAAGCGGAGACACGACAAGAGGATTGGATAGTAAATCTCCGGATGATACTTGAGGTCGCTAGTCGAATCAAAATTCCCAATAGTCAAAATAGTAACAAGTCAAAAATTCCGGCAGCATCAATTCCCAGGTAGCCCACTTCGTTGAAGACTTTTCTTCGCTTGTGTTGCAGATCCAGAGTTCGGATATTTGGAGATGATTTCTCGCAG
>JBBRJI010000748.1:0-2456 GCA_038219625.1 Pirellulales bacterium
GCGTTCATTTGTCACCCAGGGCAAGTGAAACGAATCACTAGTTGGTTATGGAGAACCTCTGAAATGGCATTCGAACTTTCCCGCCTCGGCGTTTTCCCCAAGGCCCATCAAATTGCGCTGGCTCTGAGCTTCATCGCCGCACCCCAAGTTGCTTTCGCGCAAGCCAGAGCAATAGCACCCGCGCAAGCCAAAGCCGCTGCGGCTCCCGCCGCGCCAGCCTCTCCGATGGAGAAGATTCCAAAAGTAGTCGCTGTTGTGAATGGGCAAACCATCACTCGCGATAAACTCGCGCAAGAAAGCATGCGCCGTTTCGGTCCAGTCGTCCTAGACAACCTACTCAACAAATACTTGATCCTACAAGCTTGCAAGGCTCAGGGTATCAACATCACGCAAGCCGACGTGAACAACGAAATCGCTCGCACATCCAACAAGTTCGGGCTGAGCACCAAACTGTTTTTGGAAGCGATGGAAAAAGAACGAGACATTACACCGGAGCAATACTCGAGCGAGATCGTGTGGCCCATGTTGGCTCTCCGCGCGCTAGCTTCGGACAAGATCAAGGTCTCGCCGCAAGAGATCGATGCGATCATGCAAGCCGAGTATGGTCCTAAAGTTCAAGTTCGAATGATCGCGGTCAGCCAAGCCGAAAAAGCAAGTCAACTGCACGCCGCTGCGTCTGCCGCTCCCGAAACCTTCCGCCGCTTGGCTAAAGAACAAAGCGAAGACGCGGCCAGTGCCAGCGTTGAAGGTCTGCTTCCTCCGATCCGCCGTAACAGCGGTGATGACCAACTGGAAAAAATTGCCTTCCAACTGCAACCGAACCAAATTTCACCCGTGTTTCAAGTTGGCGAAATGCATGTCATGCTGCAATGTGTTCGTCAACTCGCTGCCACGCCACCGAATCCGCAAATGCTCCCTGCGATTCAACAGCGCATCGAAGAGCAACTGCGAGATCAACGCGTTGGTCAATCCGCTAACGAGATTTTTGCAGCACTGCAGAAAAAGAGCGAACTGGTCACTGTGCTCGGCAACCGCGAACTCGAAGCCAAATACCCTGGCGTGGCTGGCTATCTGAATCGCGAACCGATTCCGCTGGAACAACTTGGCGCTGAATGCATCCTGCGTCACGGTCGTCCGATCTTGAAGGGCGAAATCAATCGAGTGCTCCTTTCTTCCGCTCTGACCAGCGCGAACAAACAGATCACTCAAACCGACATCGACTTCGAAGTTGCTCGCGCCGCCGACTCGATGGGCTACTTGAAACCCGACGGAACACCTGACACCGACTCGTGGCTCAAGAGCATTCTCGAAGAAGAGGGTGCGACTATCGATCTGTACATCCAAGATGCCGTGTGGCCAAGCGTAGCACTGAAGAAACTCGTTCAAGACACGGTTCAAGTCACAGCCGAAGACTTGCAAAAGGGTTTCGAAGCCAACTTTGGACCGCGCGCCGAAGTGCTGGCCATCGTGCTCAGCAATCAACGCACAGCAGAAGATGTGTGGCAGCAGGCTCGCAAGAATCTTGGCGAACAACCTTTCGGTGAACTGGCCGCGAAGTACTCCGTCGAAACTGTTTCGCGCAGCAACTTCGGTAAAGTACCAGCCATCCGTCGCCACAGTGGCCAACCAACTTTGGAAAAGGCCGCATTCGATTTGCAGCCTGGCGAGATCTCCGGTGTGATCGCTCTAAATGATCAGTATGTTGTGCTTTACAAGCAAGGCGAGACCAATCCTCTGGTAAAAGATTTTGAAGCGGTTCGTCCTGAACTGCAAAAAGAACTGCTAGAGAAGAAGTTGCGAGTGGCGATGCAAAACCAACTCGACACGATATTGCAATCAGCCCAAATCGACAATTTCCTCGAGCAAACGACGCAGTCTGGCGCAGCCGCGGTTCCACCTCCAAATACTGCTGCACGGCCGCAGCCAACCACCAATCGCTAACAGTCCCCCAGTAGGCGAAGGTCAGTTGCCCATGGATGCAGATCAACTCCGCGCGCTCCAAACGCCGATCAAGCAACGTTATCGCGACGAACCGAGCTCGGCGAAAGTCGTGATGTACGCCAGCGGAAAAGTTCTCGCTTCGCAACTGACTTGCGTGGTCGACTCGTCGCTCGGGCAAGTCGACGCGGGCCTCCATCCAGCCGCCGGCGGCTCAGGTGCACAGGCTTGTTCTGGCGATATGCTACTACAAGCTCTCGTCGCTTGCAGCGGCGTCACGCTGTCCGCCGTAGCTACCGCAATGGGAATCGGAATTCGTTCTGCAAGTGTCACCGCACAAGCAGAGATGGACTTTCGCGGCACCCTGGGAATCGACAAAGGTGTTCCGATCGGAATCACTTCACTGCACTTAGAATTTACGATCGATTCAACCGCCGAAGACTCGCAACTGAAGAAGCTTATCGAACTCACCGAGCGTTACTGCGTCGTGCTTCAGACCCTTGCTCAGCCCGCTGCCT
>JBBRJI010000749.1:0-2426 GCA_038219625.1 Pirellulales bacterium
ATGGTAGTATGTTTCTAAATTGGCGAGCCCCTCTGCATCGGGAAGCTCAGCCACAAGCGAACGGACTCTCTCTTCGGTATGTCCAAACAATGGCTGAATCCTGATGTCAGGGCTCGCGAGCAACCGTGAAAGCCCGGTGACTACGGTCCCCATCGATCGCATTCCGCTGGGTGAGACGCGAAGCTGTGCGTCCGCTTCACTAACCATGATGAGTTCTCGTCGCCCTACCCCAAGGGTTTCGGGTGCCTTAGCCGGTGGATTGGGTGGTGAGCCCCGTCGATTTGTCGTTCCTTTGCGTGCCATAACAATGCCTCAACTCTTGAGAAATGGGTGACAGAATTAAATTACTGGGAATCGAAATTAGGGAGACGCATCTGGAGGCTTTACATAGGCGGCGGTCACTCCAGTTTGTTTCAAAAGGCTTTCTACCAATGCGTCCGCATCGGACACGGAATCCGTTTCCAAATAGAAATGGGTTGCGAGTTCTTTATCATCGCTATTGGGGTGTAAAGGATGGAGCTCAACATGGATGCGATGTAAGTGTTCTATCAAAGACTGAGCGGCAGCAACTCCTCGGCTTCGGCTTTGAAGTGCCTTAGCGATATCGGAACGAAGATGAACGGTTACTTGCATCGGAAAATCTTTTGACCGGTATTGCGGTTTACGGCTTGCTAAAGCGTTTTCATATATTCGATTAGCTGTTTTCTTTCTACGTCGGAATACTCGTGGCCGTTTGGCGCATACCCTTCATGGCCGACGTTCTTGTTTCCCGTTTGAGCTGTATCAAAAACAAAACTTCCATCGTCGACAAACCCAACTTTGATGGGATCGAATTCGCGGCTTCCTACCTTGAAGCTCTTCACTCTTTTGGATGCAGGCTTGAGCAACTCATCTAGATTGGGAACCGAACCGTTGTGGAGATATGGGGCAGTGGCCCATATCCCATTGAGCGGTCTGGCCTTGTATTTGAAGGAAAGTTGCGGAGTTGCAGCCGGAGCAACCAAAGTCGCGGTCGAATCTTGGTCCTGTCCGGCTAGGCGACCAATCAGGCTAGGGATCTTGCTGCGAACCAATGTCTTCAAGTCTTGCCGTACTTTGTTCCCCTTCTTATCAATGAAATCCACGGCTTTCTTAGCCGACAAATCCGACAAACCGTTCAGGAAGTCCAGCGAATCGAACTGACCGGAAATCGTCAAATCCCCTACCTTGATATCCGCATGAACTTCATATTCGGAATCGCTGTCGATGCTCTGTAGGAACTGAATGGGATCAACTAGGTCAAGCGGAAGTGGGGTGTCGCGGTAGAACAGTGCCCGTTGAGCCATGTGCTTGAGCATCTGACCTCGCGGTGCCGTATCCTCAAACACTTCCCCCGGCTTGTATCCAATGGTCCGTCCCTTTAGCACTCCGGTCTTGGCTTTGCGAAGCACGTTTAAGATCATCTGCGGATCCGTCTTGGCGTCATCCATCATCGCCACAATGCGCCGATTTGGGTCGTCCCGATCGAATGCATCGTCATGGCATTTTTTGCAGTCTCGCTTGAAAAGGTTTTTTCCTTTGTCTGCCAAGCTGGAATCGATCGGAAAGGTGTCTTTTGGCCATTCCGGTGACCACAGTTTTCGTAGCGACTCCTCGATTTCAATAAGCGAATCTTTATTGATTGAAGAACTGTATCCCTTAAATTGGCGAGGAGTGCCTTCCTGGGAGGCGTCTAAAGTGCCAAATACGCCGAGTACCTCCCCAATATTGCGCCCGAGTGCTCCGAAGTGCTCTGTGCCGATTACGAGTGAAAGCAACTTGCTTTTCTTATTCTCGGCGGCTCCGTTCCACTGAACGCGATCGTGTTGAGGCGTGTCCCACAGAAAAGGATAACTCACTGGGGCGTCGGCCTCTAGATGGTTGGTTGGGAGTTGAGCAAAGGTCGACGTCACTTCGTTCAAGATCGCTCCAAACGCATCGACCCGTCCTGGTCCATAGGCTTTCGCGGGCAATCGGGACGAGTTGCGATCGTTGTACCCTTTTCGAAAAGCAGCTAGCGAGGTTACTTCTTTTTTTAATTTTTCCCGTTCAACGTTGGTTGCAGTAGCCCCCAAGACTCGTTTCGCGAACCGATCGAATTTGGCCGAGTCGGCGGCCGTTTTCTCCAGGGCGGATGCCAATTGACGCAGGAACGTTTCAAAATCGGCCAGTGCCGGAGCCCCATCGATCAACCAAGCGTTCGTCTTGTGAGTGATGAGCCCAGTATGACAAGCCGCACACGTAATTCCCAGATGTTTGTCATCGCGAACGAACCCAACGGGAAGACCAAACGGGTTCTGCGATGGTTCCGCATTGCGCGGTATGTAGCCTAGCTTTGCGATGTTGGCCGTAGCTCGCATCAACTCAGGTGCATCAGGTTGTTCTAAATTGACAAACCAATCGTAGGG
>JBBRJI010000750.1:0-2409 GCA_038219625.1 Pirellulales bacterium
AAGATCAGTGTAGATAGCAAGCTGGAAAAGGAAGCCAAGCAAGCGACGGAACTGTTGCGAGGAGTTGCGGAAAAGCATAAAGGAACTCCATGGGCACTTCTGGCAGAGCGAGAATTGTCGCATCCGTTGGGGTGGGAGTGGAATGAATCCTTTACAGACCTCAACCCACCGCCAAAGCCTGGGCGTCCTCCGCGAACCACACCTCCCCCGAGGCCGGCTCAGGACGACAAAGTCAAGATGCTAACCCCTCCACCACCCAAACGGCCAATCACCAAGATCTAGGCGCCACCGACCTTCTCATTCTGGGCTACAATAGGACCGACTAGTGACATTAAGTCATTGGCGGATTCGCCTGGAATTGCGTTGAGGAGCGTTGCCGTGTTTCGTTTGGAAGTAATTGACTACATCGATCAGACCAACCAGTCACTGGTGGCTAGAGTTCCCGAGACTGGGACCGCCGCGATTCAGTTCGGGGCTCAATTGATCGTGCAACAGTCTCAGGAAGCTATCTTCTTTCGCGATGGCCGAGCGATGGATAGCTTTGGACCAGGTCGAACAACGCTCACCACTGCAAACATAC
Source organism: Pirellulales bacterium (assembly GCA_038219625.1). GTDB lineage: Bacteria > Planctomycetota > Planctomycetia > Pirellulales > Pirellulaceae > JBKCUI01. The sequence goes on from JBBRJI010000750.1 coordinate 581, forward strand.
CGATCATCGGTCGCATCTTGACGGCACCGTTTGAAAAATCTCCATTTCAAGCCTGTGTCTATTTCGTCGGCAAACAAACCTTCATCGATCAACGTTGGGGGACCAGGAATCCGATTACGCTTCGTGATCCGCAATTCGGAATCGTTCGACTACGCGGATATGGCAAGTTTGCATATCGAGTTGCGGACGGTGCTTTGTTGCTCAATACGATTGTCGGGACACAGGGGAAATTCACGACCGATGAGATTGTCAATTATTTGCGTGATGTGATTGTGGCAGGCTTGACCGATTTGCTGGCGACTTCTGGAATTGGATTGTTGGATATGCCAGCCCGCATGGACGACATGAGCAATGCCGCTCGCGTGAAACTTGGCGATCAGTTTTCGAAATACGGGCTTGAACTGACCGAGTTCTTTATCAGCAATATTTCGCCCCCCGAAGAAGTGCAAAAGGCCATCGATGCCAAATCCAGCATGGCGGTCTTGGGGGATTTGCGTTCCTACACCATGTACGCGACTGGAAATGCCATCCAAGCAGCTGGAAACGCGGGGAGTTCTCCGCTGGGGTTTGGGCTTGGAATGATGCTGCCGCAGATTTTACAACAACAGCAAGGGGGGCTCGCAACTGCAGCCAATGTGCCGCAAACCGCCGGGAGGGGAGTTGCATCCCAGGCAACGGCTGCACCACAGTATCTCGATTTTTCCGCTGCGAAGCCCGCGAGCCCAGAGGACTTGCTGATTCAATTGCAGCGAATGGCTCAACAGTTTGGCTGGACGCTTGAAGAAACGGACCAAAGCATCTATTCCGCGATCATTCCACTCGCTTCTTCACGACGCCAAAAAGTCTATCTCGAATTGGATCGGAAAGACTCAGATGGAAATCGAGTGCTGGGTGTTTGGAGCACTTGCGGAATGATAAATCCTTCTGCAGCCATGACAGTCCTACGTAACAATGATTCTGTCGTTCACGGGGCCTTTGCTATTCGACGCATGCCGGAGGGTGAGGTGCTTGTCTTGCGTTCCAATCTTTTGGCAGACCTTACCGACGTGGGCGAAATGGCAAAGATTGTGACCGCAATTGCATGGCAAGCCGATCAAGTAGAGCAACAACTATCCGGCGCCGTCGACCAGCACTAACAAAAGTCCAACCCTGTTTAACCCCGAGCCAACGGCGACAGCTGCCTTCCATTTCAATCACTTCGTTCCATTTCAATTCCTTTTTTCCAGTTGTTTCATCCGAGGTATTCATGTTCAAACGTCGATTTCTACACGCCTGTTTTCTATTCGGATTGGTCTTTCCAGCATGTAACAGCGCTGCCTTCGCCGAAGATAAATCCGGACAATGGAATCAATGGCGAGGTCCCAACCGCGACGGTATCTCGACGGAAAAGGGTCTCCTGGAATCCTGGCCGGAGCAAGGTCCATCTGTCGTATATAGCGTCAAAGGGCTTGGTCAAGGGATGGCCAGCGTTGCGATTGCAAATGGCAAGGTTCTCACGATGGGAAATAAAGATGGCAACACGAAAGTGATTTGCCTAAAGCAGAGCACCGGCGAGGTCGAATGGAGCACTCCGTTCACGACTGCTAAAGGAGATCCAAATTGCACTCCGACGGTCGACTTGGCCAGTGGGCTCGTTTATGCCTTGTCCAACGACGGGATCTTGGTCTGTTGCAAGCTGGATGGCGGCGCAGCGGTTTGGAAAACAAGCTTCACCAAGGACTTCGGGGGCAAGATCGAATCCGGTTGGGGCTATAGCGAATCGCCACTGGTGGACGGTGACTTGCTCATTTGCACACCAGGGGCGTCTGATGCAATGCTAGTCGCACTTA
>JBBRJI010000751.1:0-2379 GCA_038219625.1 Pirellulales bacterium
TGAGCCGACTGCGCCGATGACCATTGCGGTTACGACGGTAGGTCCTGCACCCAAATCGCCTGTCGCAACTACCCAGTTTCTCATCCGTGACAGCGGACCGGATACCTCAAATCCGCTGGACCCTCCCAGCATACGACAACTGCAGAGTTCGCAGAGTTCAAGGCAAGACGCCGAGCGGACAGCCATGGAATCAGGGCCTATCCTTACCAGTATGCGCACCCTTACCGATCAAGCCGAAACGACAACTGTCTCGCAACTGCCCAACCTGAACATCTCCATTCCCAGAACCATCTCTAAGGCAATGGTCGTCCCGGCGCCTGCCGTTTCTTCGGAACCAGTGGCACCCATGGATCCGAGTACTGCGATTGTGACTAACTTTGCACAAGACTCGAACTTCATTAGGGGCTTCGAAAAACGACCACTGGAAGAGCTGCTTCCATTTCTGACGAGCTCCCAATCGCGATTTGTGCAGCAAGCATCGAGTGAACTCCTAAAGCGCGGAATGACTCAGCCGCAACTTGAGATAGCGATCTCGTTAGCCCAAGGCGATGTCGAGCAGCGACTCAAGGCCATGGATTCGATCATTCGAGATCCAACGCTCAATGCGATTCCGTGGCTGGTTTGGATGGCGGAGAGTGCTGATCGTAGCGTTCGCCGTCGTGCCATTGTGTTACTGGGGTCCATGACGGATCCAGATGCAAGGCGCAAGCTTCGGATTTTGCAAGCCCGCGAACCAGACAGCGCGATTGCCGATCAAATTAGTCAAGTTTTGTTAGCTTCCGGAACCGCATCCATCAGTGTTCGATAAAGGACATAGCCAAAATGCCAATCCAGACCAAATGCATGCGTCGAAGATCTATAGCAATCGCCCTAGTGCTCGGATGTCCACTTTTCGTACCGGGGCAATGCGCTCTCGCAGACGCCCCGTCAGCGAAGGAGAAAACCAAGCAGGTTCCAGCGTATGTGGCAGCTCATTTCGATAAACCAAAAGTGCGATCGGTCCACACAAGCAAGGCGACGATCCGCTCCGGGCCATCGGAACGTTATTATGCAACGTCCACTCTGATGAGCGGTGCTTCCGTCAACGTGTACATGGAAACTTCAGATGGATGGTCCGGGATTCGTCCGCCTGCGGGAAGCCACGATTGGATCCCTTCCAACATCGCTTATTTATTACCCGGTGGCAAGTCGGCAGAAATCATCGAAGATAAGTCACCTGCCTGGGTTGGGAGCGATTCCCCCGACGTGTCCGAGTTCATGTGGCAAATGGAGTTGGCCAAATCGCAACAGGTTCAAGTGCTCGGCGAAGAGTTGCAAATGTCCGAGGATGGAAAGAAACAGCTATGGTATCGAATCTCGCCACCCCAAGGGGAGTTTCGGTGGATCAAGACTTCTCAGCTATCCGACTCTCCACCGGTCAAGTCCATGGATCGAAGTGTTCAATTGGCAAACCACGTCGAGGACACAATGCCAATCGTAGGTAAGCCTACCGCTCAATCTGGCAAAGTCGTCTGGTCTGATGAACAGCAAGCGTTAGATCAAGTCGAACAACAGATTCAACGTGAGCAATCTGAAATTCAAAGCAAGATGGCAGCCGATGGTGTTCATGTGAACATGGGTTCGCCCAAGATTGAGGTACAGCCTCGAAGCATTCATGCAAAGCAAATCAGCCACGCGACGAAGGAATTTGGCAGTGGCGAACCAGAATCCGTGCTGGTCGATAATGAGGAAACAGATTTCCCAAAAGCAACAACCACGCGCATCCGTCCTATGGTCGCACACTCCAAACCCAAGCGAACGGTCGTTTCGGGCAATTCGACCGAGCATCAACTGGATGGCCAGCGACAGTGGGAAGCGATGCAGTCGACCGATCCCAAACTTCGTATCAGACCTGTCAATAGTCTGCTCGGCCTAATCGGCCTCAGTGTTGTTGAAGCCGACCGAGCACCGGCAGCCACTCGAATCGCCCAACAGTATCACGCCAATCCATCACAAGGGAACATCGGACGGGTCGGTCAAGTCGGGAACAGCCGTCTTGATCGCTTGCCGCGTCCCGGTCAGCATAGGCCCAATATGACGTTGCCCACCGACGCTTCAACGAATATGGGTAGCTCGATGGGGATGAACGGTGATGGGTCGTACACAATTCCCGTTCCATCCGGCGCGCCCTTAAATCAGGGTGAAACCACTTTTTCACGTTGGCTCAATTCGCGCGAACCTATTTTCGGATCGTCTCCGAGCACTATCCAACCCATGGCCCCCACGTCCGCAGGCACCGGACCGCAATTCGTCCCCCAAACGAATGGCCTCGGCCACCCCTATGCGTCTCCAGTTCAACCGAATCCAGTCGCTCTCGATACAACCGCATGGCATGGACTG
>JBBRJI010000752.1:0-2310 GCA_038219625.1 Pirellulales bacterium
ATGTCGAGTGCTCCGATGATCTCAGTCGATTCCAATCAACAACAAGTTCTGGTTCGAGCGACCAAGGAGCAACTCGAAAGTATTCGCAAGCTCCTAAAGCAGATGGGTGAATCGCAGTCTTCGAATGTTCCGGTCGGATCAGGGCGATTGCGGTTCGTGCCGGTCCACCGCAGTTCCAAGCAGTTGCTTGAGGACATACAGCAGCTTTGGCCAACCATCCGGAATAATCCCATCAATGTCGTGAATCCCCGACCGCTTGAGCGCGACAGACTCAATGCTGAACCTCAGGCTCCAGTGGCACCCAAAAAGTCCAATGACTTGGGGCAAACCTCAACGAGTCCATTCCAACGGTTGGCAAGTGCGCAAGTCAATCCGGATACGCAGCAGCCCGTCCAGAATCAATCACCACCTATTATCGTCGTGACGGGGGACGATCAATGGACGTTGGCTTCGGATGATACGGAAGCGCTCGAGCTTTTTACGCGACTTCTCGACACTTTGATGAATCCAACGGTAACACCCTTTGCTACCGCAGGGAATTTTTCTGTCTATATCCTGCGGCATGCGGATGCAAAGCATTTGCAAGAGTTACTCACCGATCTATTCCGCACGGGAGATAGCAGTCGGCGATCCTCGATTTCGGACGCGATACAACGAGTGAAGATAGTAGCCGATTCACGAATTAACGCGTTGATCATTGGCGGCAACCGAGCCGACCGTAAAATTGTCGAGGAACTGCTGGCCGTTTTCGACTCCGAAGATTTACTCGACACGTTGCAGCAGATCTCTCCATCCATGGTTCAACTCCAAAGCGCTAGTGCCAAGCAAGTGGCAAGCATCGTCCAGGATGTCTACAAATCACAGTTGAGCACTGGTGCAGGTCGTGTGGCGGTCGACATTCCGGAGGGGGTATCTACGGAAGTTGCGACTGTTTTGCAACAAATCAACGCGCAGTCCGCAGGGCCATTGTTGACGGCATCCGTGGACGAAACCACCAACTCCATCGTGTTACGGGGACCGCCGAGCTTGACCGCAGAAGTGCGCTCCTTCATCGAAAAGCTCGATCAACAATCCGCTACGGCATCCGCCCGCCGCGTCCAATTACTGCGATTGGAGTCCACCAATACCAAGAACCTGGAAAAGGCGCTGAATTTATTGAAGTCGAAGTAGGCATTTTCGGGAGGATGGGGCTTCCTAGGGTTCTATAGTGCGACAGTTAATCGCCTGTCCAGATGTGTCACTTCAGTTTCTCTCGAGTCATCTGGTCGTTGTGTTAGCAGGCAAGAACCGTTTGAAAGCTACGTTCGTGAATCCATCGCAATTGAAAACGCTCTCGAGCATTTGTTTCGCGCTCGCCTTTGCATCCATCATCGGTTCCATCGCCGTGTGGGCCCTAACTGGTGGTGATGCCGCAGAATCAAAGGCACACGCAGAGCGTTTTGGAATATTCATCGGTCTTTGGGCGCCTACATTTTTTGCCCTTAGCACACGACTTGACCGACTAGCCGAGAGTGGTGCGAAGTAGCAATTATCTTGGAGCCAACGTCACTCAGCGATCGCGAACTGGATCGAATCATCCAGATGGCTTGGGAAGATCGGACTGCATTTGAAGCGATTCGATTGCAGTTTGGGCTTACTCCAGGCGAGGTCATCAAGCTGATGCGGACTGAACTAAAAGCCTCGTCCTTTCGTCTGTGGCGGGCTCGGACCACCGGCCGGAAAACAAAGCACTTGGCACTCCGTAACTTCGAAGTTGGGCGATTTCGCTGTCCTGATCAAAAGAACTCATAGCGATCGGTCGCTAATTTAAGTAGCGTCTTGGTTTGCGAAACAGATATGCCATGCATCCGACAACGATGGCCAATGCCGGAATCACGCCAAGCGAAACTGCGATACCGAGCAGTAAACCACCGATGGCGTCCCAATCAAAGCGATCTCGACCTTGACTGGTTTGCCAAACGGCGTATGTAAGAAAAAACAGTTGGGATGCGAGGATGGCTTGGATAAGCCTAACAGGGTAGGGCAATTGCAGCCAGTGCACGAACCACGCGACAATCGGTAGCAATTGAATCGCGTGCAAGGCCACTCCGTGAGGAAACTTTAGTACGCCCGCACGTCCCCACAATTCATACGATGTCCCCAAGGCGATACTCACCTCGCCAAGAATGGTAGTAAGAATTCCTAGACCACAGGACAACGAGAGCAACCCCATCCCGCCTCGAATGGCGATGGCCATCGACGGCTCAATGGCCCTAAGTCGAAAAGTTCGAAAAGTCAAGTAGAAGATGCCGAGCGTGACGGCCAAGATTA
>JBBRJI010000753.1:0-2146 GCA_038219625.1 Pirellulales bacterium
TTGCAGATGATTCCGATGGTGCTCGTTGTACTAACTTAGCCACCAATGCTTGAAGTGATGGTAATTCTTGACTTGCCAATCGACGCCGAACCGCATCGAGCGGACTGACGATTTCGGAATGAACCAATATGCGGGGGGGAATCGATTCATTCAAACCAATCCAATGGCCAGAAATCCGGATCCGAATCCATTCTCCTAGCCAGGCGCCGTAACACAGAATGATCGATTCAAGCTCAGATTGGTCGGGATTGCACCGGCATGCGTCGAGAACTTTATCAACCTGGGCGAGCGAGTTGAAGTCGCTATTTAGGCTGATTTGTATTTTGAAATACTCCCAAGCATGAATGCAGGCAGCATCGGCTAGAGATTGGAACGAGCAGGAGCTAAAGGAGCCCATAGGTCGCGAGGGTTTTTCGTAGCTTAGCGAACTCGAAATCTTCCAACTCAGTCATGGGCAAACGCAACTCGCCTGTGTCTCGTTCAAGCAATTTCATTGCACCTTTGAGAGGTATCGGATTGGTGGCCAGCGAAAGCATGTCACGGCAAAGTGGAAACAGCTTATGGTGCAATTTGGACGCGGCAGCAAAGTCTCCTCGAAGACCTAATGCCACCATTTCAAGTAAATCTTTCGGAACGATATTCGCAGCCACGGAGATGACCCCTTGAGCTCCAATACTCATCATCGGCAACGTGAGCGAATCGTCGCCGCTAAGAACCGTCAAGTTGGTCGAGTTCAAAATCTGCGAGCATTGGTCCAGCGAGCCGGTCGCTTCTTTGACCATGGTGATGTTGGGTAGTTCGGCTAGCTTTGCTATTGTTTCGGGTTCAATGTTTTTAGCGGAACGTCCGGGGATGTTGTAAACGCAATGCGGAATGCCAATATCCTCGGCTACCGCCTTGAAGTGTTCGTAGAATCCTTTTTGTGTTGGTTTGTTGTAATACGGAGCGACCTGCAACGACGCGTCCGCACCTTCCTTTTCCGCCCAGCGTGTTAATCTCAGGGCTTCTGCCGTGCAATTCGAACCGGTCCCCGCCATAACTTTGCAGCGACCAGAAGCCAGTTGAATCACTTCGCTAATGACCCGCTCATGTTCCTCGTGGGTCAAAGTGGGCGATTCGCCCGTAGTGCCGACTGGAACTAAAAAGTGGATGCCAGATGCGATCTGGAACTCAATTTGCGATTTGAGTCTTGCGACGTCTAGTTTTCCATCCTTGAATGGAGTAACAATCGCAACGCCGACCCCCGCGAAGGCGCTTCCTTTTCGATCCGACATCCCTTACTTCACTTTCGTTAAAAACAAACGCGGCAGACTGTTTGGCTTAGCCGCAGGTGGTAGGATTTTAGACGGAAAGGGTGATGAGCCCAATCCCCAACGTAACGTGAAGTTGAAATTGTCGTATGCCGCTCGCCTAAACCCGATCCTGCCGACGCCCCTTTGATCGTTGTTTGGCGCACTCGTCGCAGGTGCCCTCGATAATAAAACGATGATTGCGAGCCCGAAATCGGTGCAGCTTTGCAACGAAGTCCCTAATTTGCAAAATATCGGGACTCGTGAACTCGATCAACTTCCTGCATTTCGTACAGTACAAATGATCGTGTTGAGGGTAACCGTAATCATGCTCGTAGACACTTCTGCCGTCCAATTCGAATCGATTCAACAAACCAGCATCGGTAAATTCTCGCAACGTTCGGTAAACCGTAGGCCTGGAAACGTAGTTCGGTTCCCCCTTGGACGGGAGGTGCTCCATCAACTGATCGGCGTCAAAATGCTCATGGCGATTGAAGACTTGCTCAATTAGAAACTTCCGCTGCTCGGTGTTTCTCAGGCTTTTGCTTTGCAAGTACTCTTCGAAACGCGCCAAGGGCGTCATTGAAACCACAATAGCTTCAAGGGGTTCAGGGGAATCGGAGCTTTCGGTGGTCATCAAATCGGTCGCGTTTTCTGAATCAAGCTTGTTAGGGCATGACAGTATATACCGATCATCAAGATGTCGCCGCAAGCGCCTCTGATTTCCCAAGCTGATGGCGTTGGACATCATAGCCAGGGTCGCGCAGCCCACCCTTGAACGATCGCCCGACGACTACCGTTCAATTATTCGTTTAACAGTCAGCCGAAGGCGTACTCGATACCATTAACGTACGCCT
>JBBRJI010000754.1:0-2095 GCA_038219625.1 Pirellulales bacterium
CAATTCCCGAGTTCGCAAGCGCCAGCGAGTCGAGATAGTCGGGACAGTTTTCGGTTCGATGGAGGGTGGATTCACCAAGGCACTAAACGTAGTTAGGAGTCGGGGGGCGATAGTGATCCATATCGATGGTCCGGAACCAATCGATGGTCTTCTTGAGTCCGTCACGAAGAGGTATCTGCGGCTCCCAGTTTAGATGTTTTTTCGCAAGCGTGATATCCGGTCGACGACGAGCCGGATCGTCCGGAGGGAGCGGACGCTTCTCTATGGGTACCCTGCAACCCGAAATCTCCATGACGAGTTCGGCCAGTTCGCGAATCGTGAACTCGCCAGGATTACCGATATTGACTGGACCGATGAAGTTATCTTCGTTATTCATCAATCGGAAGATCCCTTCCACCAAGTCATTGCGATAGCAGAACGAACGGGTTTGCTCCCCCTCGCCAAAAATGGTGATCGGTTGCCCCTGAATCGCTTGCCGGATGAAATTGGAAACCACGCGCCCATCGTATGGGTGCATTCGAGGACCGTAGGTGTTGAAAATGCGAACGATTCGGATGTCAACTTTGTTGGATCGGTGGTAGTCCATGAACAGGGTCTCAGCGACGCGTTTCCCCTCATCGTAGCAGGACCGAACTCCGATGGTATTCACATTGCCCCAATACGATTCCGGCTGTGGATGGATGAGTGGATCACCATAGATCTCGCTGGTGCTGGCCAATAGGACGCGGGCCCCGCAGCGTTTCGCGATACCCAACATGTTAATCGAACCCAGAACGGACGTTTTGATCGTCTTGATCGGATTGAACTGGTAGTGACCGGGCGCAGCCGGGCACGCCATGTGATAGATCTGGTCCACTTCCAAGAAAATCGGCAAGGTGACATCGTGCCGGATCAATTCAAAATTGGGACGTGGGAGTAGATGTGCAACGTTGCCCTTTTGGGCGGTAAAGAAATTATCGAGGCAAATGACGTCGTGACCTTCATCCACCAGCCGTTCACACATGTGCGAGCCGAGAAAGCCAGCACCGCCGGTTACAAGAATTCGCTGTAATTTCGTCACTATTTACTACCCATTTCGAGACAATTGCTGAGTGCTTGCGTTCCGTTCGCTGGCCGACATTCGCGCGAAGGTGCTGAAACCTTGTTTATCGATTGACCTTCGGGTATAATCCCGTCAGAAATTGCGTAATTGACGTAATTCGAACCAATGCGGTTGCGGTTGCGTATGTCGTGAGAATTGTGTGGATTTTAAAGAATCTACGACGGCACGGCATTTCCAATCCACTGCCATCCATTTCTTTCAGGAGATCGATCAAGAATGAAGTCTTTTAAGTTAGGTCTAATGGCGTTGGCTCTGGTTTCCGCTGGCGCGACGTTGCGAGCGGATGATTCCAAAGCCAAGTGCGACGCCGCATGTGCTGCCGACGCTGGAACTTGTCCTGTCACTGCAGGAATGGCGAAGCTACCTAAGCTTTCCTACATGGTTGGCACGAAATCGCTTTGTTGCGAAGAGTCCGCGAAAGCTGTCGCGGCCGAAACAACCGCTAAAGTCGAGTATGTGGTTGGCACCGAAAAGTTTGATAGCTCCGACAAGGCTTTTGCTAGCTTAGTCACCCAGACAGAAAAGTTCGTTTCGGCATTTGCGACCCCAAGCACCTGCAGCGTTTCTGGCACGACAACCATTGCAGGTGAGTGTTTGGCTTGCTCCGTCGCCGCTGGCGAAGTGGCAACTAAGGTCAAGAAGGCCATGGATAGCGTCGCTATCTCCTACAAAGTCGGCGACAAGAGTTGTAACTGCCCTGTCGAAGCTAAGACACTGGCAGCCGCAAAGAAGGCGAAGACTTTGTTCGTCGTTGGCACCGAAGAAACCGAATGTGAACAAACGGCTCGATTGAACTTGGCTCGCGCCAAGTACAAGGCAGCGCTTTTGGCAATGGTCCCAGCCAAGCCAGAAACCAAAGCAGTGGTTCAGTAGTCATCGGCTGGTTAAAAGCCATCAATAATAGGCATTGGGAAACCAATGCCTATTTTTTTTGACTTATTGTGGACGAGCGAGGACCTTCGCTCGTTGTGTTTATGCGAAACCTGAGCGAGG
>JBBRJI010000755.1:0-2029 GCA_038219625.1 Pirellulales bacterium
GTACATAATGGTCTTTTGTCCTTCTAGTCGAAATGGGTTGATACTGTTGACCAAATAGATTCCCAGTTCTTGCGAAACTTCTTTTACGCGAGCCATTGCATCGTCGAAGTCACCCGATATTTGGACGGTCAGGGCACCGTACTCTAAGGCCTGCGAGAGCTTGCCGGAGGAAATTTTGCCCGACCCGATGAAGATCACCGCCTTCATCAGTTGTGTGACCGAACAGTACATGGCGAGTGAAGCGCTGGTGTTTCCGGTTGATGCACAAGCTGCTCTTTTGGCGCCAACCATGTGCGCGTGCGTAAAAGCCGCGCTCATACCGTTATCCTTGAAAGATCCAGAGGGATTCATGCCTTCGTACTGGAGGTAAAGTTGCCCTTGTCGAATCCCAACGTAACGTGCGACCGAATTTGCCTGTTGAAGCAGCGTTTGTCCCTCGCCCACGGTAATGACACGCTCCGCGGGCGCGAACTGAAGCAATTCGTGGAATCGCCACACGCCGCTGAATCTCAAAGGCTCATGACGGCGGGTCCACATCCGCTCGAAATCGCTCATTCGAGTGGGGACTTCAATGCGATCCCAGTTATAGACAATGTCCAAAAGATCGCCGCATTTTTTGCAACTCGTCAGGACTTCATCGGTTCCGAAAGTCGCATTGCAATCGACGCTGATGCACCTCTGGAATGCCAGGTCCGACTTGATTGCGGCTTGTGCCGGCGAGAGCGCGATTGCCATGGTAGTTTGGGACGTCTAAGGGTTCTTGAGGAACGGTTCAAAGCTGCAACAAGAAATCGGCATTTTAAGTCTGCCAAACCCCTCATTTCTGGAATATCCGTCAAGGTCACCAAATGGATATTCTGCCCAGCTTATGGAATCAGTATAGTTTACCCCGTAAAAGGGTTTTTCGGAAACGACAGTTGAAATTCCCCGCCTGACAATTTCCAACCCTTCACATCCAACGCATCCAATGGCTGAGCCCGAAAAGAACGCAAAAGGAACACTTCCGTCCATTCCTATTAGCCATGTTGCCATTTTCGGAATTTTGTTGGTCGCTGGGGCTGCAGCGGATTTGATGTCTAAGCAGTGGGTCTTTGATTGGCGTGGCCTTCCTCAACAATTGCCACCCTGGTGGTTGATTGAACCGTATGTTGGAATTGAGACGGCAGTGAATCAAGGAGCCCTATTCGGTATGGGGCAAGGACAGGGTTGGCTCTTTGCAAGCTTGTCACTGTTTGCGTTGGTCGGCATTTGCGTTTGGCTGTTTGTCTTTAAGGCCGCCGAATCCAAGTGGTTGCTGGTCGCGATGGGACTGGTAACAGGTGGAATCATTGGCAACCTCTACGATCGATTGGGCATTCCCGCATTGCCAGGCGAATTGAGAGGTGGTGTTCGAGACTGGATTTTGTTTCGATACGAAGAATATGTTTGGCCAAACTTCAACATCGCTGATTCGCTGCTCGTGATAGGGGCGGTCATGTTGGCTATTCATTCGCTATTTCTGAGTCCTGCGGAACAGAAAAAACAACTGACGGAACAAAAAACGACCTGAGTCATGGTGCGGCACACAGCATTGTCGCCTTTTGCTCCGCAAAAGTGCGTTTGCGAGGCTCCGCCCGGGCTGTGCTACAAATAGCAGTTTCGATATTTCTTTCTGATTTATATCGAGTCTTTTTCGTTCCGAACAAAAATAGAGTTAGACAATATCCCTAGCCCATCCGAACGGGGCTCGTCCCCGTCGGATGCGTTTTGGAGTACTACAATTGGGCGTCCGAACTTCAGTTCCCCTCGGCTTTGCTATTGCGGGACAAGCAAACCGATTCATCTTGCTTCCGTCGGTTTTCAACCGGCGGGGCGGCATCTGTCAGCTACCAACGCGAAAAGTTCGCAGAGTGATCGCTCTCCGTCGGACTCGTCCGGCGGAAGCAACGTCCTCAAACGTTACTTCCGCCCGAATAAATCGGACGGAGAGCGGTCAGCGATGCAAACATGAAATGAATATCGGGTATTTTGTGTAGCTGTCAGATATGGC
>JBBRJI010000756.1:0-2005 GCA_038219625.1 Pirellulales bacterium
TATGTGGGATTGCGAGCAGGACAATTGTTCTTTCGATCTTACGTACAAGAGATCGGCATCGGATCGACAACCGTGGAAATCGAGGATCTGCCGTTGGTGCCGGGGCGAAGCTACAAACTACTGTTGGTTCAATACGGACGACTGGTCATCAAGAAACTATCAATTCGACTAGTATGCGAGGAGGAAAGTACGTATCATTTTGGGACCGATGTTCGAACGGAACGCGAAGTGGTTCGACTCCAAAACATACTGGATCAAGGTCGTTGTAGGATCGATTGGGGGCGTCCATTGGAGCTTGAGTGCAAAATCTCAATTCCTGCTGACGCCATGCACTCGTTTCAGAGTTTACACAATGCAGTCCACTGGAAAATTATTGTTGAAGGAGAGGCGAATCGATGGCCATCGTACTCCCGAAGTTTTCCCGTAATCGTGTACCCACACGCTCGCAACAATCCAGGCAGTCTGCCGTAATGATTCGATTGCTTGGCCTACAACCGACCTACATGTCGCAGGACATTCTCGAGTTTGAATATAGGATCGCCAATATACAGCAGAACACAATCTCCGCGGTCGAGGTTTCGGTAGTGTGGCTGACCGAAGGCAAGGGAACGGAAGACTTGGGGGTTCATTTCTTCCAGCGTCTCACCGGCAATTCGCTGGCCGCTTCCGATTGGTCTATTCCGCAAAAAGTGCAAGTCCCGCTTCCCGATTCTCCCCTTTCCTACGAGGGGCGATTGCTAAAGATCTCCTGGTGCGTCCGAGTTCGTTTTTATCTCAACGACGGAACCGAACTCGTCGCTCAGCAACCATTTTATCTCGGGACGGTAACCCACGAGGTGTAGTGTCGGTTCGGCTGACGGTGCTCTAGCGTTGACTCACTATCCTGGCCATATCAGTGACATAGAACTGTTTCAGCAGTACGTACACGTTCGGATGATATTCTGCCAGTTCTTCGGGTCGTTGAAAGTAGAGTTCACTTGCAACGGCGAAAAACTCACTTTCTTGGGTTAGTCCGTAGTCATGGATTAGTATCGGATGGCCTTGACTGACCATGTCTTGTGCAGCTTTGTATTCGGCTTTCATCGCCTTGAGCCAAACTTTTTCGTCGATGTTGCCTGGTAGCGGTGGCAGCCCGTCCGCGGATGGGCCGTTGATCATGTCGAGTTGATGCGAAAACTCGTGAATCACAAGATGATTCCCATCGTTTGCGTCTCTAGCGGCCGATTGAATATCCCGCCAATTTAAGACGACAGGCCCACGGTAAATAGTCTCACCGGCGCGATAGAATTCGCCGGCCAACTCCGTCCCAATGGTCGAGGTCGAATACCGGGGCTGAACACGAGCGTTGTAAGCCTTTGGGTGGATGAGAATCGTGGCTGTTTTGTCGAAGTACCAGTCGGGATACGCCAGAACCATCATTCCTGCGGCGGAAGCAACATGCCACTGCATTTCCTCATTAATCGTTACTCCATTGCATCCTTCCCAAGTCTTTTCGGCGATAAAGACTCGCGACCAACGGATAATCTGCTCGCGTTGGTCTTTACTCAGGAGCGATGCTTGCCAAATCGATCGATCCAGTCGTTGCAGTTCGTCTTGATGAATTGCTTTTTTGAGCAACTGTTTGCGTTGTCCGAAAAGCCATTCGAGCATCGGATCGACGACCGTCCTGTTAATGAAGGGATCTAAGTTTGAAAAACACGATGAAATGCTCGCTTAAATCTCTTGCATTGTCCAGACGAAATATGCCGTAGGTCAGTCGCTCCGCCGCCTGACGTCCACGCTTATTCTCACCTAGCGTTGACCGCGTGTCCGATTGTTGAAATCATTTTTTGAGAGGCAATTGTCCCGGGTTGTTTCGGCGACACTGACCGCGAGTCGCGGAGCGACGTCGCCTACGAATGACGGAGGGCTTCGATGGGGTCGAGCTTTGCTGCTTGCCTGGCTGGATAAATGCCCGATGCGATTCCTACGAAGAGCGATACCGCCGTGGCAATGACGAGAGACC
>JBBRJI010000757.1:0-1808 GCA_038219625.1 Pirellulales bacterium
CGCCCGCCGATTCAACCGACTTGGTCGCTTTGATTCGCGGTGTGATCGACGCTGAAGAAACCGCTTGTAACCAGTACATGAAGATCATCAAGTTATGCGACGGCGTCGACTACGTGACTCAAGACATGTGTATCACCATCCTAGGCGACGAAGAGCATCATCGCCGAGAATTCCGTGGGTTCTTGACAGAGTACGTCAAGTAAAGATCAACGGGAAGTTTCTATCAGGACTTAAAATCCGAAGTGCACAACAGCTTCTTCGCCTTCGGACCCGTGGGCACATTTCTCCACCGGTGGTTTTGAACCAGTGGTGGAATGAGATGAGCTATGCGCTGTCGTGCGATTTGCAATGGGCCATGGCGAACTGCAGGAGACCGCGAACATCAAGGGACGCAATCCCAGCAATGCAAAATTGCGAATCAAATCTGCTTGGCTTAGTTCGCGCCAGTTGAATTCATGCTCTCGAAAATCAGCTGCGGATTGTCCTGCACGCGATTTAGCGCAATGTCGACAACTACGAGCTTTGCGATGCCCTTGCAGCGCGTCGGTAAACCGACTGAATCGTCGGCTCATCAAGCATCTGCCGGCGAGTTGACCGCCCAACAAGCCGCTCCGCTGTTTGACCGCGTGGCAGCCATACTCGATGCCGCCTGCAGCAGTGAAGTACGGGCAGTCAATAGCCGGATGGTTGTCGCCTACTGGCTGATTGGCCGGGAGATCGTGCAGGAACTGCAGGGGGGGGGGGGGGATGAACGGGCTGAATACGGCAAGCAGGTCATCGAAACTCTATCTAAACAACTCACCTAGCGTTACGGCCAGGGATATTCAGGTACGAATCTTCGGCAGTTTCGCCAGTTTTATCAGGTATTCGCCGAGCGATTGACCGTTATCCCCGCCGTCCAAAGCATGATTCATCACGCACCGCCTGACAAATCTGACTTTGACAAAAATATCCCAAGTGCCGAGACTTCGAACTCGATTCATCACGCACTGCGTAATGAATCTCTTGGAGCGGTACTAGACGCTGTTTTTTCAAACCAACGTGCTCAATCGAATTCCTCAAGCTCCGTCTTCCAACCCAACCTTTCATGGACTCATTACCGCAGCCTCATAACGAACTGCGGTGATTTCTTGAGAAACTCAATGAGCTTGGCGTCGGATGCTTTAATGTTGGTTGATTTCGTTGTGTATTAATCGACACCATTCAATTATTCACAGTTCCACATATTCCTTGCCGCGTTGAGTTAGCATTTTCGACCCGTCTAGTTTCGCTTTGTTGCGTTCCCAAAAGAGCTCGATCTCAGCACTACGGGATAGACCAACGACTCGTGGCTTATGAGCGCCGATGAGTCCCGACACTTTTTCTCGCAATTTTTGGTCGCCCGTAAAGAGGTAGTCTTCAAGGTGCTTTCTTGTCTCGTGATGCGAGGCCTGCATGCCAAGTTCGCCCGGAAGCAATTTCACAAAAAGCGTTGCTGATCCAAAGAATGGATTGTCAATTATTGACGCGACAATCACGTCGCCAGCCTCCCGTTGGTGCCTGAAAACTTCCGGCGATGCGCTTCGAGTCGCTTTCAATAATTGTTGGGCTGTATCTTCCGGCATGCGAAGTGTTCGCGACCATTGCCACTTAACGCTATCTCCATCAAACAAAACAACGGAGGTATCCAATAGCCCGATTTCTTCCGCGAGATTGCAAACGCGAATCGCAGCTGCAAGTTCAGATACGTTGGCTGGCACTTTTCAGGCACCGCTTACTAACCAGAAGTTCCATTGGCGCTACGACCACTCAAATGTTGCCTTTAGGTC
>JBBRJI010000758.1:0-1553 GCA_038219625.1 Pirellulales bacterium
CCACGAGCCAACCGCTGGCCGAACCAAGGTCGCATCTCCACAATTCATCAACATCAACGACGGTTCGTGATTCGGTACGTTGGCATGCATTGAACGAATCACACACACGTCGTCGATCATTTCGCCGACGTGCGGGAACAATTCACTGACCTCGATACCGCTTTGACCGTACTTCTGAAATTTGAACGGCGATCGAAAGGCGGCTCCAGTCTCCCGCTCCGTTCGCAGGTTGTTCGGTAAAGCCTGTCCGTGATATTTGTCGAGGGCTGGCTTGGGGTCAAACGTGTCCACCTGCGATGGGCCACCGTTCATGAAAAGATGAATGACTGCCTTCGCCTTCGGAGCGAAGTGCGGTTGCTTTGGCGACATCGGATTGAGACTGTTTTGCCCGGCCGAAGGGGAATCGGCAAACAATCGACTGGGTTCCTCCGCCAATAAACCAGCCATCGCAATCGAGCCAAAACCAACACCGCTTCGCTGCAAAAACTCGCGGCGGCTGGATGGCATCGCATTCAACGCACGAAGAATTGAAAGGGGATCGGGTTGTTTCATTTTGTACTCAGTTCTCCGGCTAGTGTTTTCCGGCTAATTTATTCCGGTCAATCAACGAAAGCGAACTCGTTACTTAAAAACAAGACCTGTGCCAACTGCACCCAGGCATCTATCTTAGGTGGAGGCAAAAGCTTCGCCGACGACTTATCAAATTCTTTAAATGCGTTCCAAACGAATTTGGCTTTTACGTCCGGGCTCGTTGAGCTAGTCACGCGAACTCTTGGCTTCCATTGATAAGAGTCATGATTCGGGGTAGCCCCGCAATCCATCACAAAATCAATCGTGTCACCAATAGCTACATCAACGGTTTTCACCGACGTCGTAACCGTGTTGTTCTTGGCCGTCCAATTCCCAAGGACACCTGACTTGCTAGAAACGATTCGACCTAGGACGCCATCCCCTTGATCGCTTTCATGTTTTATTTCGCCTTCGATGGATACGGTTCCGGCAAACGGAGAAACCCAGCGAAGGATCGTGCATTGAGCAGCATTATTGCCAGGATGTCCGCCTGCGGAAGTCATGCTTGTAAAGCCTAGAGCGGGATCTGGAAACTTTTCGGAGCCTTGCCATACTTTACTCGTGAAGTGTGGAAGAGGAGTGAAGCTAACGGCGTTGGATTCCACCTGCAACGAACCATATCCAAATCGCCACACGGGTAATGCCACCGTGGATGGAGAATCAGCCGCACTCGCAGCTTGCGTAGCCGCCAAAAAATCTTTCGCCATCCGCAACTCTTGCTCATCTGGGTTTCGAGCAAGTGTGATTTGATAGAGGGCTTTTAATCGCTCGTCCGTGGAGGCGATCGAGGATGACTTTGCAGCAAGTTGTTCCGCTTGTCCAATCACGAACTTCGCATTGATGAAGAATAGTGCTTGTTGCGGCACCGTTGTTCGAGCGCGCGTCGCTTGGCTCGCGTCCGGACTTGGAAGATCAAAACTTGCCAGCAAGCCGGGAATATCTTCCCGATCGACGTAAGCATAGAGCCCACGTCGCGTGGCATC
>JBBRJI010000759.1:0-1545 GCA_038219625.1 Pirellulales bacterium
AAGATGGCTCACGCCCGCAACGTTTCGGTCGAAGGCGAACTGGGATGCTTGGGTTCCTTGGAATCAGGTAGCGGCGAGGCAGAAGACGGCCACGGTGCCGAGGGCGTACTGAGCCATGATCAACTGCTCACCGACCCTGATGAAGCTGCCGAGTTCGTCAAGGCAACCAACTGCGATGCCTTGGCCGTAGCAATTGGCACCAGCCATGGTGCCTACAAATTCACCCGAAAACCAGACGGCGAAGTTCTTGCGATGGATCGAATCGAAGCGATCCATAAGATGCTTCCCAACACGCACCTCGTAATGCACGGCAGCAGCAGCGTACCGCAAGAATTGCAAGACATTATCAATGAATTCGGCGGAAAAATGAAGCAGACGTGGGGCGTTCCTGTAGAAGAGATTCAACGCGGGATCAAGTCCGGCGTTCGTAAAATCAACGTCGACACCGACTGCCGGATGGCGATTACAGGCGCAATTCGAAAGGTGCTAATGCAATCGCCTGAAAAGTTTGATCCGCGAGACTATCTGAAACCAGCCCGGACCGCGATGAAAGAAGTTTGTGCAGCGCGAATGATTTCGTTCGGACAAGCGGGTAACGCAAGCAAAATCAAGGCTTAGCCTGGGCTGCTAAAAGTTTGAGTTTACGGCAGCTATTGGATTGCGGAGATTTTGTTCTTGAAGCCGGGGGGAACGGGCAAAGTCTGGACTCCAGCGCTGGAGTCCAGGCTTCAGCCGCTCCCCCCGATGAACCTTTTCGATCGAGGCGCAAGCGGTTTGGGTTGAACCGCCGTCCGTTAAGTGTTAATAAATGGTAAATAAATTCCTTTATCGATTGACTTTGCCAGGCAGTTTCCCTGACAATAGCGTTTGCTCGGCACGGCATGGATTAAGCCTCTTTGATCGAGTGAACCAAGTCTTCGCTTAGCTATCTCGTCTCGAATGGAGTTTCTGACTAATGGGCTCATCAATCCGATTTACAAGGCCATGTGCCACTTGCGGGAGAAATCTCGAAATCCCTATCGCTCACCTCGGTCGAGAAGTCGCTTGTGGACATTGTAGCGCACGATTCGTCGCATCAATGACAGACTCGTCTTCATCTCCGGGCAATCCACACAACCTAGACGAACGAATCGATCGCTTGCTTGCTGCTGGGACTTCCTCGTTCGATCGGTTGCGGACGTTCCAACCGACGACTCACGCGCCCACAATTGGTATGACATACGAGGTTTAGGCTGGTCTTACCTGACCATCCGGTTGTTGGAGCACCCAAAACGTTTTGAAACGAAAGCCGTCGATAACTCGACGGCTTTCTTCGTTACATTTTGTAATAAATTGCGAATTACCTCGTTCCGCCGAATCGTGCGAATCCTCGCTTGGAATTAGAATACGGTCGGGGAAAGCCATAGAGTCTTTCTCAATGAAGAACTTCTTTGATTTCGGGACAATAGATGAAGAGTAACGAGCGTTTGCTGTCGATTGACGCCTTGCGTGGCTTTGACATGTTTTGGATTATCGGCGGTGACTCCTTTTTTAAGGCCCTCCTCG